>JANOKO010000700.1:0-10238 GCA_031419335.1 Planctomycetota bacterium | reverse complement strand
GCCGGTCTCGCGGCTGCGCTCGATCAGCAGCGGTCGCTCGCCGGCGCGGGCCAGCGTGATCGCCGCTGCGGTATCCATCAGGAATGGTTGGACGTTGACGGGGGAAATCGCGTGCTTCTCTTGGTCTCGCCAAAGCGTCTTGGCTCCCGGCTTATCGGTCGCCAGTTCGAGCATCATGTTCTTATTGTCGTAGCCCGCGATGAAGAGGTGATTCCCATGATGGATGGGGGTCATAATGATCGAGCCATTGGTGCCTTCATACTCTTGTGACCAGAGTCCTGCTCCGGTTTCGGGGTCGACCGCATAGACCGCCTCGGGGCTGCACAGCACGAGTTGGCGGACACCAGCTTGTTGGATGATGAGGGGCGGCGAGTAGCCCTGTTCGCGAGCCGTTCCCACACGCCAGATTTCTTCGCCAGTCGCTTTGTTCAAAGCGACGCAGTGTGAACCTGCTCCTCCCGCAATCACAATCAACTTGTCGCCGTCAATGAGTGGCTGGCTGGCGTAACCCCACAGTGCCGATTTCGTCTGGTATGCGGTCTTCAGATTCTTGGACCACACGGAATCACCAGTATTCGCATCCAGACAGTCGAGCTGGCCTTCAGCTCCTTGAACATAAACTTGGCCTTCGTGAACCAGCGGAGTGCTGCGTGGTCCGGCGGGGTACGAGATCGCGTACTTCTCGGGATGCTCCCGTTTCCACAGCTCTTTGCCAGACTGTTCGTCCAGACACAGGATGCGCTCGCTCCCCGTGAATTGCTTACGATCAAAGTTGTCGACCTTCACATCGGCGGCGGTCACGTAGTCCGTGACATAGACCTTGCCCCCCGCGACGGCAGGCCCGGAGTACCCACCCGCCACGGGAGCACGCCAGGCAATCTTGGGCTTCGCTGGCAGTTTGTCGACCAGACCGGTCTCACGCCAAACATTGTCCCGGTGCGGGCCCATCCATTGGGGCCAGTCATCGGCGTGCGCCACCGTGACACAACTCAGTATTGTCAGACACAGCCAAATGTGACGCATCAATGCGATCCTGTTGGGGAGGGAAAACGAGTGCCGAAATCGTAGCAGGAGCAGTCGCCCTGCGTCACTCCAAGTGGTCACACCCCTGGATCGCGTGCTGGGGAGCACCCCTCGTCCAACAAAGACATCCTGGCTGAAGGCTCCTCCCGACTCCTGTTGCTCCGATTCGCGGGTTTCTGTTATCACCCCCGCTCCACAACATGTGGCCGAATCCGCCGAAGCCCATTCGGGGATGTCGACAAGGATGTCGACGCGGTCGTCAGGGAGTGACACAGTGAGCAGTCCGAACACCTATTCTCTCCGCATTCTGTTCGCCGACGATGAAGCCGGTCTCCGGCTGGTCATCAAGAACGAACTCCAGAAGCAGGGACACGAAGTCACCGTCGCCGAGGACGGGGCCGCAGCCATCGCGCTGCTCGATACACATAGCTACGATTGCGCTATCGTCGACCTCAAGATGCCCAACGTCGACGGCTGGGGCGTGATCGAACACCTCAAGAAGAGCCATCCCGACACCGACTTCATCATCTCGACCGGGCACGGCAACATGCCGGAGGTCATTAAGGCCCTCCACCTGGGAGCCTTCGACTTCGTCCCCAAGCCCGTCAATCTCACGACCATCTCGACCGCCGTGAACCGCGTCGTCGCCAAGCACCAACTGCGGAATTGCACGTTGGCGATGCAGAGTCTGGTGAAGTCCACCTGCGGCACGACCGACATCATCGGCGAAACGCAGTCGATGAACCGGGTCAAGAACCTCATCAACAAGATCGGCCCGACTGATTCCAACGTGCTGATCCTCGGCGAAACCGGCACCGGTAAGGAATTGGTCGCCCGCCGGATTCACGAAGTCAGCCTCCGCGCGAATATGCCGTTTGTGGCCGTCAACTGTGGAGCCCTGCCGGAACACCTGGTCGAGAGCGAGCTCTTCGGGCACAAGAAGGGGGCTTTCACCGGGGCCGAGACTGCGAGGAAGGGACTCATCGAGATCGCCAAGGGTGGTACACTGTTCCTCGACGAACTCGGCGAACTCGACAAGCACATGCAGGTCAAAATGCTCCGCTTCCTGGAGTCCGGCGAGCTGCGCCGCGTGGGGGAGAATGAGACGATCCACATCGATGTCCGCATCGTCTGCGCCACGAATCGCAACCTGCAAGACATGGTCTCCGAAGGCAGCTTCCGCGAAGATCTGTTCTTCCGTGTGAACACGTTTGAGATCCGCCTGCCTCCCCTGCGCGAGCGCAAGGAAGATATCCCCGCCCTGGCCCGCACGCTGGTCGCCCGGCACATGAAGCGGGCCGAGATCCCCGAAAACATCCTCGCGCCGGAAACCGTCTCGCTGCTTCGCGCTCACGATTGGCCCGGTAACGTCCGCGAACTGGGAAACGCCATCGAGCATGCCGTGATCCTCTCCGATGGCAAGATCATCCATGCCGAAGACCTCCCTACCAGCATCGGCGGCAAGGCGTCGATGTCTCATGCCCGTCCATTCCTCGTGACCAACTTCCCGCGCGCCTTGACCCTGGACGACATTGAAGAAGAAGTCATCCTCCAGACCCTCGAAAAATACAAGGGCGACAAGCCAGCCGTCGCCGCCGAACTCGGCATCGCTCTCAAAACCCTGTACAATAAGATCAACCTCTACACGTCCCGCCAGAAGATGTCGGCGTAACGGCCCTGTAGAAGAATCTGTCCGGGACATCCCGCAGCGGAGTTTTCCCAGAGAATCACCTGCGGTTCTTCCTGCCACGCGGCGTATTCAACAGACAGCCTGGGATCGCAGCTGTGTTTGCCAGAATGGACGCACATTCTGGTGGTTCTCTGGCGTCCACTCTAACACGGCGGGTCGTTGGATGGGGCGAGAACATCCATGTCTGCCGAACCCCTGCTGCCAGTATTCCCCTCACCGCTCCACCACTCAGCGGCAATTGCTGTGCGCCGGTTCACTTTCCGGAAGTGGGTGCTGCGAGCTGGCTTCTCCGGGATCGCAATGTCTGTCTGTTTTTATGGGCTGATGTGGTGGACGACTCATTTGAGTCCCGAGGAGCAAACCTACTTGGGGTGCTGGGTGTCAGCCGATTCATTCGTCGTGTCCAGTCCGAACGTTTCTGTTTCGGGAACATGCTTGCGAGAAATGGAATTCATGCAGGGGCAGGCAATCCGGCTGAAATACTGGCAGCATGGGACCGCTTACAAGGGCACGGGGAATGCCCTCATGAGTGCCTCATCCAGCCTTTATCCATTACGAATCAGGAGTGTGATTCCGGTCGCAATGACTCCCCTCTCACCGACGCAACTTTCCGTCATTCACAGCTCGCCCCCCACTGGTCAGATCAATGGTCGCTGGAAAATCACCGAGGGAAAGCTTCAGATTGAATGGGACTCAAGCACATCTCAATGGTCTAGAATCCGTCAACTCATGGCCGACAAACTCTTCCGAATCCAGACAATCTCACTGTCGTCACAGGAAGCCCAGGGCACCCTGTCTCGAAACAGCCAAGATCAAATGACTCTTCTATGGATCGGGAAGTCGAGTGCTGTCACGGGCGGCATCTCACCACCGCAGGTCTGGTGGCGAGTATCAGATTGAGTTTGCTGGTGTGAGGCCATCCATTCCAGCGCTGAATACGTCGGTGCCTCCCCGCGATGATGACGATCAAGCAATTCTCGCATTGGCCAGGCACTCCCTGTTCGATGAATCACCGACCTGACTGGACGCAGTTCACAAAACGTGTCCAACATTTCGCTTCGAATCGGAACCACATCATCGTACATGCTCGGGGCAACCATCGGGCAATGTGGTCCCTTGAAGGGCCATTTTGACTGCCTGACGTGAGTGTTGAATAGCACTTGCAATTCGCTCAATCACCCGAGGTGACATTCAAGATCAACGCTGCCGCAAACTTACCCCAGCACCCACCCGTTTCGGTACTCTCGCCCTAGGAACTTCTCCGCCTCGGGAGCGTTCGGGATCTTCATGTTCGCGGCGTCCCACTCCAGCTTCTTCCCGGCTCGATAGGCCACGTTGCCGAGGTGGTTGGCCTCGGTGAGCGGTCCACTGTAGCCGAAGTGGCAGGTCGTCGGGGCTCCGGTCTTGCAGGCGTGAATCCACTCGGCATGATGGCCCAGCGATGGCGGGATCGTTTCCGGGGGTCGTTTGAAGTCCTTGACGTTCGGGCCAAACAGCAGTTCGTGTTTCGAGTAGTCGGTCAGGATCTGGCCATTCGCACCGACGAACAACACCCCGCTGTCCCACTGCGGGATTTGCCCTTTGGTCCAGACCTCGGGCTTGTGGGTGCCTTGATACCAAGTGAGCGACAACGGACCGCGTTCCCCGCGAGCAGCGTACTCGTACTTGACGTGCATCGAGGCCGGGGCCAACTCCGGATGTGCGGGCGGGCCGAAGGCTTCAATCGTCTTGGGCGCGTCGAGGTTCATGGCCCAGAACGGCAGATCGATCCAGTGGCTGCCGAGGTCGGACATGGTGCCGTTGGCGAAGTCCCACCAGCGATACCACTTGGGGCCGGGGAAGTAGACCTCGTGGAACGGACGCTCAGGAGCCGGTCCGAGCCACAGATCCCAGTCGAGGTTCGGCGGGATGGGGGTCGACTCGGTGGGACGGTTCTGGACTGAGACGATGTCGCCATACTTCTTGGCGTCCTCGGGAGACTGCAACCCCCAAGCTCGACCGACCCAC
Source organism: Planctomycetota bacterium (assembly GCA_031419335.1). GTDB lineage: Bacteria > Planctomycetota > Planctomycetia > Planctomycetales > Planctomycetaceae > TH-plancto1. The sequence goes on along the minus strand of JANOKO010000700.1, from coordinate 5,518 downwards.
ACGTGGACCTCGCTGATCGCGCCAATGGCCCCCGCCTGCACCAACTCCACCACGCGGCGGTAGTTGTTCTCCGCGTGGATCTGCGTCCCCATCTGCGTCGCCACGCCCGCGACCTTCGCCGCCTCGGTGATGATGCGGGCCTCGCGGACGTTGTGCGTCAGCGGCTTCTCGCAGTAGACATGCTTCTTTGCCTTGAGAGCTGGCAGCGTCGCAAACGCATGCGTGTGTTCGGTCGTGCTGACGACGACCGCGTCGTATTCGCCGTCCTTCAGATCCTCATACAGCTTGCGGTAGTCGGTGAATGTCTTGGCCCCCTTGACCTTGCCGCTGGCATAGTCAACCGCGTTCTTATTCACATCGCACAGGGCCACCACGGTCTCACCCAGCATTTGCTCCAGGTTACTCCCCCCGCGCCCCCCACACCCAATCACCCCCACATGCAGCTTCTCGTTCAACCCCTGCGCCCGCAGAATCGCCGGGGCTGCAAACGTGGTGGCTCCCAAGGTGATGGTCGCATTGAGGAACTGACGACGAGTGCTTGAGCGTGGTGTCTGACTCATGACGAATCCTTAAGTGTTGATATGTGCCAATGGCTGCAACTTAGCCCGTCGAGTAGGTGGTTGTCCAGAATGGAGTATTCCCTCGCGCGCACGCCGTGTACGATCTCGCGGAATGAGATGACAATCCAATGGGGAAACCCCCTATAATCCGGGGATGGGTGTGATCCACTCGGGAGCCTCCGACGTTGCTCCGCTTGGACACACGGACTCGGTCACCGAGAATCACTCGCTGGCTCCGGGAGCGGAGCAGGCGGACACCTTTCCAGATTGCCGACATCATGCACCTTGTGAAAGAGGTCATTTCTCGAACTCCGCTGGACACCGACTCTGTGATTCGCAGGGTCGTTTTCTGGACTGTGTGCTGCGCGGTGATGAGTTGTGTACTGATGATTCCCGCGTGGGCTGTCGATGAGATCCGGCCCCCAGCTCCGCCAGAAGTGCGCAATTTGGCGACCTTTGTCACGCTGGACGGTGCCATCACAGACAGTGTGACGGCCAGCGTCCGCCGAGCTGCGCTGGATCTCCAGTCGCAAGCCCTGCAAGAGCAGCGGCAGGCGTACCTGGTGTTGGAACTCTCGCCCGGCATCAGCGAGTTTCACCATGTGTTCGCCTTGGCTGATTTCCTGGCCTCTGATGCCACAGCCAACATCACCACCATTTGCTGGGTGCCCAAGACGGTGTCTGGCTCGAATGCTTGCGTAGCCCTGGTTTGCTCGGAGATCGTCATGCACCCCGACGCCCAATTGGGTGACATCGGACGCGGCACAGCTCTCCCCGAGAACGAACAGATGATCATCAAATCGATCATCGGCAAACGTCGGAACCGGCACGTGACGGAATCCTTGGCCGTGGGGCTGATGGACCCGAGTGCAGTCATCATGCAAGTCACTGTGGAACCGACCCCCGGAAATGTCGAGAAGCGCGTGGTGACCCAGACTGAAGCACAACGGCTGCGCGAGGCGAATGTGGTCATTCGCGACTCACGGGCGCTGAAAGAAGCTGGAGCGGCGTGGATGATTCGCGCGAACGAGGCTCGCGAATGGGGCGTGCTGCTCTCACAGGTGGCCACTTCGCGACGTGAAGTCGTGGATGCGTACTCGTTGCCGCTCGATGCGCTACGTGAGCGTCCCGCGATCCAAGGGAATCTGCATGTCGAGTTGATTGAAATCAAAGGGTCAATCAAACCGGTGCTGGCTTCGTTTCTGCTGCGTCAGATTGAGCGAGCGGTCGATAGTGGTGCCCACATGATTCTGTTCGAGATCGACTCCCCCGGGGGGGAGCTTTTTTTGAGTGAAGACATTGCAGATGCGTTGGCGGGGCTCAAGGCCCGAGGAGTCCACGCGGTCGCATATGTCCCGAAGATGGCCCTGAGCGGATCGGCCATCATTGCGATGGGGTGTGATGATATTTACTTGCGTCCGGAGGCCACGATCGGCGATGCGGGGGCGATTCGCTGGAGTCCGGAAGGTCAGCAATTTGAAAAAGCTCCCGAGAAAGTCTTGAGTCCCCTGAAAGAACACTTGGCCAGTTTGGCACGCCAGAAGAATCGCCCGGTGGCACTCCTGCAAGCGATGTGCGATGTGGATCTCGAAGTGTTCCAGGCAACTCACAAGACGAAAGGGACTGTCACGTTTATGTCGGAAGCGGAAATCCATGCCTCGGGGGACGCATGGATCAAGGGCCCGCTCGTCCAGGAATCCAAGAAGGGGTGGCTGCTGACCGTCAACGGTCGACGCGCGCATGAGTTGCAATTGGCCCAGCCGCCCGTGGAAAGTCTGACTGAGTTGAAAACCCGGCTGGGGATTCCCGCTGAACAGCGCCTGGTCGCGATGCAGCGGACCTGGGTCGATGATCTCGTGTTTCGTTTGAATACTCCCGAGTGGATGGCACTCCTGTTCTTCGTGGGACTTGTGTCGATCTATTTGGAACTTCACACCATGACGGGGATGTTCGGTTTTCTGTCGGTACTGTGCTTCGGCTTGTTCTTCTGGAGCAAAGTGCTCGGCGGGACTGCGGGGTCGTTGGAGATCGTGCTCTTCTGTTTGGGAGTGGGCTGTTTGCTTTTGGAGATTCTGGTTTTGCCGGGGTTTGGGTTCTTTGGCGTCACCGGCATCCTGTTAACTCTGGCCTCGATTGTCATGGCCTCGCAGACATTTGGGCATCTGGGGCCCAGTATGAGCGACGCGGATCAAACACTACAAACGCTCAAGATCTTCGGCGGAGCCGTCCTGGGAGTGGTCGTCACTGCGTTTGCGCTGGCTCGGTTCCTGCCTCAGATACCACTTTTCAGCGACATGATTCTGATCCCACCCAGTGCCGACGCAGTCAACACGCCTCGACTGAAACCAGAACTCGTGGGCGGCACAGCAGGTTTGCTTGGACTTTCGGGGGTGGCCCTGACCCTTTTACGCCCCAGCGGCAAAGCCGAAATCAACGGCCAACAGGTTGATGTCATGTCCGATGGCAGCTTTATCCCGGAAGGCTCGAACGTCCAGGTGGTGGAATGCACCGGGAAGCGTGTGGTGGTTCGCCGGGTGTAATGCGCCTGCGCTGCCTGACGGAGATCGCTGTATGGCATCGACTATCCGAGAAGCCCTCCGACGATCTCCAGCAGCCCGATTGCTTCGAGGGAATCCCCTGGCTGGTTCGCGAGATTCGTTGCAATTGAGTATTCACCCTTCGTGTCGTTCCGCAGCCCGCCGACCAAGTTTTGCGATTCCATGACCGAGGGAGAACGCCGACCGGGGCTGCGTTCCAGTCCGGTCAGCTCACCCTTGTCGATCCACACGAGCTGGCATGCCATGCAGGAATCGATGATCGCCCGCCCGGCTCCATAATACGGGTGGACCTCCATCGACTGGTGGCAGCGGGGGCAAGCGAGCTTCCGTTCCAGTTCGATCGGATGCGGCAGAGTGACCGCGATGTCCGGCCCGGTATAGGCCGCGCGGCGGTCCTCGACGACCTGGCGGAATTGAGTGCTGGACAGCAGCAACCCGCGACAGTTCGGACAGTGGCACGCCGGAGTCTCATCAATCAGCGAGGCTTCCAGTTCGGCGTCACACACCGGGCACTGCACCCCCAGTGGAACTGCCAGGGGCAACACGCGGTCAACCTCCTGGCTCACATCGGGAGCTACCTGAACCGTGTGGCAAGACGTACAGACCATCCGCATCGGTCCAGCGGACATGGTGAGCGGGGCTGCACAGCTTTTGCAGTTCATGGGCGTGGCCGGTGAATGGGGTTGCGGCACTGTTGAGACACACTTTGCCGTACCTGAACCCTAGCTCAGGATTCTCCCACCGGTTGTCTAAATCCGGGCTATGTGATTCGGTTCCGAGAGGGCCGATCGCGGGCAGCCCATGTCCTGGCGAACGTGGCCACGGCGATTCACGGCACCGGGTGTTTCGCCGAGTGCAAGAGTACGATCAACCCCTGGCGATTGCGGACTCCCAGGGCGGCGGAAAGGCGGGTGGTGAGGGGGTCGAGCTGGCCGTTCTTTAATGTGGCGACAATGGTCAGGGTGGTTTCGGTGCCTTGGCGACCTCGGAAGGCTTGCTGGACATTGATCGGCTCGCGACGCGCTCCGATGGCCAGGATGCGGAACGGGCCGATGATTTCGGGCGGCGGACTGTCATTCGGATTTTTGGCACCGGTCGCTGCCGGGTTGTTCTCCGAGAGCGATGGCGGTGGCACCTCGAACGAGACCAGATCGTTGGGGTTGATCTGCTCGGCGACCACGGAACGCGGGTCAATTGGAACCCAGAATGCGACCTCATTCTCTTGCAGCGTCTTGGCCAACTGCTGCTGCGCCGGAGAGGCCAGATCCATCTCCAGGATGATCTCTCCCCCCAGGAAATTGCGATTCGCCCGCTGACCAATCACAGCTTCCTTCGCCGACCACTGCGGAGCCACGGTGTCCAGGTTTCCTGCCGCACTGCCGGGGAGATCAATTCGCTGGACGTGATCGTCCAGAATGACATCGCCGACTTTGAGCTGGACCTCGGGCTTAATCGAGATGAACGACACCTTTTTCAGCGTGTTCGAAGCATTCTGCAAATAGAGCCAGTTACAAACCGCCCCCGCGAGGCCGAGGATCGCCGCAATGAGTAAACCGGTGAAGCCCTTCATGGAGCGTGACCTTCTCGCGACACAGACCGGGACAACTTCTCGCGCGGCTGGGCAAACCAGACGCTGTGCCCCTCCACCCCATCGGACACGATGAAGCCCCAGCATATCAGACGCCGCCCCGCGACGGCACCGGAGCCAGTGGCGTCCCTGGGACTCTGCCCCTTCTGCTCCCTCTCCCCCACATTCGGCTCGGCTGGCTGGGAGGACTCCATTGTGGGGGAGAGGGCCGGGGTGAGGGGGGCCTGGCCCCGGACTCCGGCCCGTCCGGTCGGTTGCGTCAGTGGGAACAGTTGGGCTGAGGGCGTTGGTTGGTTGAGCGGGCCGAGTAATGCCGCCGAGTCTTTCAGCGAGTCGAGCAGTTGTTGCTCCTCAGGTGAGACCGCCAGCGACAACACCCACTCATCGGCAGATGCGAGTACCTCTCGGCAGCGTTGATCGAGAGCTGCCAGTGCTTGCTCCGAACCTCCAGCGACAGGCTGTCGGGTCAGAACCATCCCGAACTTTTCCAGGGGGAGGAGCAGTTGGAGTTCCGGCGACTCGGGCAGTGAGGGAGTCGCTGCAGTCAGCGACGACTCCTGCGGTGCCTCCGCGACCCGCCCGCGCTCGCGAGCCACCTTCCACGCCAATCCCAGCAATCCGCAGGCGATCGCGACGATCACCATCAAATCGAAGACCCGCCGCCGAGGCGAGACCAGCGGTGTCAGCGCTGAGGGGTGAGGTGTATTCATCCAGCAACCTGCAAGCGGCAGTGATTCATCGTGGGCGTGTGGTTTCTGATGGTCAACTCCCATCCTGGAGGGATGACAGAACTTAGCCGGTGGTTGAGCGAA
>JANOKO010000699.1:0-4461 GCA_031419335.1 Planctomycetota bacterium | reverse complement strand
GCCGCTGTTGCCGCGCCCCTGGCCGCGCGCCTTGGGCATGAAGGGAGTGCGGAACTCGATGTGGACGGTGCAATCTTGGAAGGTGTCGATGCTCATGCAGCCTTGGAGCAGCAGGCCATCGGCGAACATGGCCCCTGGCTTCCAGTGCTTGTCGACCGAGGCTTGTGTCCCGTCAAATAGGACCACAGCTCCCTCCGGCGGCTGGGCACCAATCGTGGGGCTGGCCCGCTCGACCCGCAGGACCTTGAGCGCGGCGATAAGTGCCTGCGTCGCGTCGGCGTCCTCTTCCTCAACGACCTGCTTGCCGGTTCCGGTGTAGCCCGCTCCGGGGAGACCACCGGGATACTTCACAGCCATGAACTGGCCATCGCCGAGAGCGACCACTTGCAGGCCCATTCCCTTCGTGGCGTATTCGCCTTGAATGGCAAAATCCGCGTCGGACTTCGCCGCCTCGGGAGTGTCGTAGACATCGGCTGCGTGGATCGAGATCGCGACCGCAAGGATCATCCAAGTCAGATGAACAACCGTCACCAAGTCGCGAATCATCGTTTGTCCTTGCGTGATGTATGATCTTGTCCAGGCTGCGGGATAGGATTTGAGAGAATCTGCTACCGCAAGGCAAGCGACTCCGCCCACGCTGTGGCATGCGGGAGTCCTCCGTTTTGTAGATCCGGGCGATACCTACTTTTCTGACACACGCCCGTTCCTGGTGGACGACCTGTCCCCAGTCAACGCTCGATTGAAGGGTTGCCTCCCTCGGGAGGGCGAGGCTCCTGCCGAGCCGCGAGAGCCGCGAAAGCGGCGACAGCATGTAGCCGTGGGCGACAGCCCATGGATGATAAGTGTCAACGATGACAAGCCGCGAGAGCGGCGACAGGGGCTGATTCAAGGGGGGAGCGATCCACAAGAGCGAAGGGCTCTGTCGCCGCTTTCGCGGCTGCGCCCGGTCTGTCGTACTTTTCCGTGGGCTGTCGCCCACGGCTACATGCTGCCGCCGCTTTCGCGGCTAGAGGTCGTCTGCGCTAACCATGTAGCCAGCCGCTTTGAGTTCATTGACCAGTTTCAACTTCCATCCTTCGTGGGAATCAAAAGGGGTGCAAACCACTCCCCTCAAATCGCTTGGATCTTCGAGGTCATCGCCTCGTTTCAGTATCATGACCTTGTCGCGTCCGAGTTTTCCCACGAAGATTCCGAGTTCCAGGATCACGTTTTGCCGGGCGCGAGGATTGGACTGCTTGACACCATCGTCTTTCTTGTAGCCCATGTCATCCGGTGAGAGGAGGACCACAGCGAACCCCAAGTCCGCGTCCCTCTCGAACTTCTCGATGATGGTCTTACCGGAGTCCGGTTGCTCGTGAAGGATGATTGGCTTGAGGCCGAGATTCTCAAGCGTGCGAGCCACGGACTGCTTCATTGCCTCGTCGTGGCCGTGAACGATGAAGATTTGTTGAGATCGCAGCTTCTCCTTACTCGTTTGCTTGCTGTTCCCAATGGCTTCAATCGGTTTCAATTTGCGGCGTCCTTTCTTCAAACTCGCGATAAGCTGCTCCAAGTAAGCATTACCTGGCCTACCGACGTAATCCAGAAACCTTCCTACTAGGGGGTTTGACCCAATCGTTCGACTGGAAAAGATTCCGGGCGGTTTTAGACTCGTCATGAATATCGGTATTTCGTCCGGCATAACACTTTCGAGTAAGTCGATTACGTCTTTGAACCAACGCTGCTGAATGGCAAGAGCGTTCGATTCGTGTTCATGCTCGTAAGCACTGAGGACTTCGTTGTTCAACCTCGCACGAAGGTCTTCGAGTTGGTGAGTGACTTGGTTTACTGTCATGGTGAATTCCTCTATTTCAGCCGCACATCGACACTCGTCCGGTGGGCGGTCAGCCCCTCTTTGTCGGCCATGAGTCGCACGGTAGCGCACCAGCGCGGGAATCACCCCGACAAGCGGGGTGGCGGGGAGATTATATTCGTCCACCGGTCTAAGGAGTGATGCCACAACGCTCGGCGAAAGGACACTCTTTCGGGGAGCGAAAGGCGACACTACCCCGCGAACGACTTCAAATACGGCAGCTTCCCCGCTGTACTGCGGATCGCGGACTGGGCGTCGAGCAATTGGCCGAGGAAATCCCACTGGCCGGTGGTCAGGGACTCGTGGGCACTCTTGGGCATCGTGATCGAGTAGGTCTTGGCCCCGACCGTGACGGTCTTGGCGAGGAGGTCGACCTTCACCGAAGTCGTGGGATCGGCGGTGATCGCAGCGGCCATCTGCTCCAGGTCGCCGCGCGCGGCACACACCGCCGGAACCCCCAGCGACGTGCAGTTGCCGAAGAAAATCTCGGCATACGATTCGGCCACGATTGCCTGAATCCCCCAACGCATCAGCGACTGCGGCGCATGCTCGCGGCTCGATCCACAGCCGAAGTTCCGCCCGGCGACCAAGACACTGGCGGACCGGTAGACGGACTGGTTGAAGGGGTGCGTCGCATCCTGCTTGCGGTCGTCGGCGAAGGCGTGTTCGCCAATCCCTTCGAAGCTCACGCAACGCAGAAACCGAGCCGGGATGATCCGGTCGGTGTCGATATCGTCCAACAGTAAGGGCACGCCGGTGCCTGCCACCTGTTCAATCCGCTTCATGACAATCGGTTCCTTCAAGATCCTCGCCTCGAAGGCGACGTGTCTGATGGAGAGAGTGTAGCGGAGATCGCGAGAGAGGTCAGCTATCCAACCAACGGCACCAAACACACACGGGTACAGGTGAGCCGGTATGCGTCAGCACCCGGACCGTTAGTCGCAATGACCCTCGTAGACGAGGAATCCGGGGCCTGACGGCCACCGGCTCGCCGGGCTGAACCGCGTAGTTCACGAAAACAGCATGTCGTACCGACGCAATTCGATCATCAGGAACACAATCCCGGTGATGACTGCGGCCAGTGACACGAACAGCAGACCGACATACACGTCTGGCTGCGGATCCTCAGAGATTCGTTGTGACATTGTCGCCTACCTCAATGATCCCGTTTTTGGTTGGTTCCAGCACAATGCAGACCGCACTATCCGGCAGGATGCTGATGATCTGCACTTTGCCTAAATACTGTGGTACTTTGCCGCCCACCCCACTCCGCCTGACATCCAGGATGTGACCCTTCAGCAGTCCATCGTCGCTGCCGATGGAGATGGTGAGATATTTCGGACGGTGTGTGCGGTCCATCTTGACCTCATCCACCAAACCTTCCACTGGGGGAGCTGGCTCCGCCAACTTGGCGGCAACCTTCGGATCGGTATTGATCCCTTTGGTGCGGACGATCTTTTCCAGATAAGCCAACTGGACCAACCCATTGTTGTACTGGTCTTTCAGATTGTCGAATTCGACCTGCAGGCCGAATTTCTCATCTTCAAGCTGTCGCTTTTCTGTTGCAGACAAATCCAGAGCGGCTTGCAGTGCCCGGTTCGAGGCACGTTGTTCTTCGGATTCTTGGATGCGGAACTCCGCCTCCTTAGCCTTGGTCATGGCGATGGCGGACTGTGTCTGGAGTTCCTGCTGGTCCTCGTTGTTCTTCTTTTTCAAGGCCGTCAGCTCTGTGACCTGATTTCCCACTTGTTCCGTCAATGTGCCCAATTGGGCTTTGTTGTCGTCGACGATTTTCTGACTCTCCTGCCGGACGGAACTCAGATCCGACTGGGCAGTGGCGACATCTTTTTTCAGTCCTTCCACAATCGTGACCTGGGCGTCGTACTTCGTCTTCCAGTTCTGATGAACAGAAAACACCGCTCCCGCCAGAGCCATGAACAAGACGCTCAGCACCAACTGAACGACAACCAGGATTTTTCCGACAAATGACATGATTGCCTCTCCGGTCACTCCGGCACTGCGAACCGCATGGATGTGATTGCTACTGGGCTAAGGGGTTGTGGCCAACTCGCGTTGCCGCTCTTCTGCCCGCTCGATGTTGCCGTTCACTTGTTCGAGTTCTTCGGAAAGGTGACGCTGAATCGCTCCCAGGCGGAAGATGTCGGCGCGAATCTCTCCGAGTTGTCCGGTGATGCGGATCACATCCTCCCGACGATCGCTGGCGATGTTTTCCAGCTTTTGGGCAGCTGCGGTCTGAACCAAGACCTGGGCTTCGAGGCCCGACACTTGAGTGTTGAGAGCCTCCAAGCGAACTTTCTGAGCGGCGATGTAGTCGACCAGTGCGGGTACATCCACCTCGACAGCGGCTTTGGACTTCGCCAGTGCGTCCACTAATGGCGGCGTCTTGGCAGCGAAATCAGCAGCTTCGTCATTGAGCCGTTTCAGTTTGTCGGCCAGGACAGCGTCCACCACCTTCGCCAGATTCTTATCTGTGGCGACCTGTTCATCCCCGCGAGAGCGCACGGCGTTCCAAGTCGGATTATCACCGGTCGAGAGCGAAAACTTGTAGCCTTCAATCCCGTAGGCCAATTCCTGCCAGTTTGGACCAG
>JANOKO010000698.1:0-3288 GCA_031419335.1 Planctomycetota bacterium | reverse complement strand
CCGCGTTCTACAACCCCCTCACCAAGCAGCACGAACGCGCGACGTTCCACTTCCTCTCGGCGTTCCTTCCGACCAAGGGGAGCGGGGGAGTCGTGGACGCCGCGCGAGCGTGGCGGGTCGAATGGTCGGCGCTGTTCTTCCAGATGTGCCAGGCCACCGGCGGGACACTGCTGTTCGACCTCGACCTCTATCGCGAACTCAGCCCCGCAGCGCGGCGGCTGTTCCTCAAACTCAAGGACCGGTTCTGGCGGTCGAAGCGGGTGTTCATGAATGTCGATGATCTCACGATCAACGGCCTCGGGTTCTCAGCAGATCGACCGCTGAAGAAGCGGAAGTTCGATCTCACGGCTTGCATGCAAGAGTTACTGGAGCAGGGGATCATCGAACTTGGTCTGGGGCACACCGATCCGAAGGATTTGTTTCTCAAGCGTGGAACGGGCCTGTACGTCGTCCAGTTCTTTGAAGGCTCCTACTTCCGCCAACCGCTCGCCGAACGCACCACGGGCCAACAGAAGGCCATCACGAACGATCCGCTGTATCAGCCGCTCCAAACGATCGGCGTCGACGAGGCTGGCATTCGCCTCCTCTTCAAGAAGCACTCTCGTGGTCTCATCCAACGCTGGGTGCGTGTGACCGATGCCGCCATGCACGAGCAGCCCAGTGGCTTTCCCGGTTTCAAGACTTCTCCAGCTGCGTTTCTGGTCGATGCGATCCAGAACCAACGGATGCCGCCCGACTGGAGTTTTGCTCACGAGAAGGACCTCCAGCGTCGCAGTTGGGAAGTGGAACGTCACTCCCAAGCGACTGCCGAGTCTGTGTTGCGAGAGCAGCACCAGAAGGAGCGAAATGCCGCTCTGCAAGCCTATATGGCCACCGCCGAAGGGAAGAAACAGCTCACAAACTACGAATTGAAGTTTCGAGAGTTCTACGAGACGGTGGAACCGCATCGCTTCCGCGAGGCCGCTCGTGAGGCCACTATCGCCAAGATCGAACGCGAACACATTCAGTTCCCAGACTTCGGAGTCTGGCTACTCAATCAACATTCACCGACCGCCCAATAGCACTGGCAGGTCTTGGTGATCCCCGGACCTTTTTGCGAGACTCGACTTGGTGTATGCCGGACCCGCTATTGGTGATCGCCGGACCTTTTTGGAAAGGGGAGTCTTGGTCCACAGCATCCCAAAGCCAGGAATCAGATGCTCCATATCGTCCGACAAAGCGTCGTATCAAAGCGATATCTGGAAAAGCAAAGTGACGCGGGCTATCGCCCGTCTGCTTGGAAAGAGAATCGACGACGACGGGGGACCGACCGACGGAGCGGTCCGCCGTGTCAGACAACTCAGCAGTGAAGAGGGGACTGAACCCCGCTCAACTCGATGTCGGAGCGAAAGAGTTCCCACCGCCCCTCGTGGAACGGGCACATTTTCCCGTCTCTCTGGCTGACTGCTGATCGCTGATCGCTGATCGCTGACAGCTACTTCGCCGCCGCGCGACCGCCGACCGATCGCCGCAGCAGGCGACAAAAACGACAGCGGAAGGCGATCAGAGATCGACCACCACTCAGCTGCGGAGAGCCGAAAGCCCGCTACGCCGAGGGGCGAGATCGTCGTCGGCTACCGCCGCGACAGGCGGGCTTATCGACGGCTGGCACTGACGTGACCAACGCACGCGAAACCCCGCCTGTCGCGGCCCTGCCAAAGCGCAGGCCACGACGCCCCGCCCGCACCACCCAGGCCCCACGGCCTGTCGCCAGCTGCGGAGCAGCACAACGCCACGGCGAATCGCCCGTGGTCGCGTGCGACACCATGCGACTCACGCCAGCAGCGAAGAGCAGCTCCCCCCGCGTCCCGTGCGTTCGTGCCCGAGGCACGACGGGACGCCACTGAGAGAATGCCGAATGGCCCCCCACTCACTACGATCGTGAAGCCGTCGAGCCTCTCCCAAAATTTTCTGTGCGGATAATCTCACACGTCTGCTATACTCTTCGCATGAACACTTCCACCCTCGAAAAGCAGATCGCATCGGTCGCTGAAGGCCGAAGCAATATCGCCGATGTGCGAACGCCGCGAGGGAATCTGGTGGTTCTGTCGGAGCGGCTGGGCGAGCGGTTCCGTCCGCTGCTCGAATATATGGCTCGGCAAGTCTCGGCGGAATCATTGCCGAAGACTGACGATGACTGGACCGAAGAGAAGAACGGTCGACGGATCTCCCTCATCGACCAGAAGTATGACGGCACCCTGACTCCCGCCGAGAAGCGGGAACTGAAGGCGTTGCAACATGAGGCGGAGCAGTTCGCGGATCGCTTGGCCGGTCCTCGGAACGAGGTGTTGGAACTGCTGCTCCTCGGGCTGGAACAGAAGACTGCTCAACTGAAGTCCCACCGATGACCGGCCTGACCGCTTTCGAATATCCGGCCCACCCTCACCGTCGCCGACATGGTCCGCAGGGATATGCGTCGGCGATTCAGTACCGCGACTGGTTGCGAGACGAGTTCGATTTCCGCTGCGTCTATTGTTTGGAGCGGGAGCAGTGGGTGCATCGGACGGGACATTTTCATTCTGAGCATTTCCAGCCAGTCGCGCAGCGGCCCGATCTTGCTGTCGAGTACGACAATCTGGTTTACGCCTGCCATGTGTGTAACGCTCTCAAGCGAGACCAGACTGTTCCGGACCCACTTCGCGTACTGCTGAATGACGCCGTGTCGGTGCAGGCGAACGGCACGTTGACAGCTCATACGAAAGAGGCGGCGAAGTTGCTGGAGATGCTCCAATTGAACTCGCCCGAATCCCGTCGGCGGCGACGCTTGATGTTGCGAGTGATTCGCCTCGCCGAGAAACACGATCCCGCCCTGCTTCAGGAATTGCTCGGCTTTCCCGACAACCTGCCCGATCTGTCTCGACTGCACCCACCGGGCGGCAACCGCCGTCCCACCGGCGTGACGCGCTCGCACTTCGCCCGCAAGTCACGCGGGACATTGCCGACGACATATTGAACCAGCCCCATCGGTCAATCCAGAAATGCTCATGAGGACGGGCTCGGTTGGAGCATCTGCTCCCACTCCGATTTTGCGATGTTCTCCGGCTGCTTCGCGTTGAACTCACCATTGTGCATGGTCGGAGACCAGACCAGTCGCACATCGACCTGTCGTTCGGCGAAGAACCACAGGGCTTCCTTCGCTCCGGCGGTGCCGGGGTCGTCGCAGTCGAACATGAGGTTGATGCGGGGGGCTTCGAGGTGCTTTGCGAACCGGATGACTTTCTCGCCTTGGGCATCGGTCATACGGTTGGA
>JANOKO010000697.1:0-1880 GCA_031419335.1 Planctomycetota bacterium | reverse complement strand
CCGTGGCCATCAAACATTCCCTCAAGGCCCAACGGGCCGCCACTCTCCGCTCAATCACATCCAAACGCGTCAACATCATGCCTCAATCATTGTCCAACGTTCTGATTCATCTCGTTTTCAGCACGAAGCATCGACACCCATTCATGAGGGAACCCGCTCTTCGGGATGTCATGACGGGATACTTGATTGGCACGCTCAAAAACCTGGATTGCCCGTCTCTCCGCGTCGGTGTCGTCGAGGATCACGTCCACATTCTCTGCCAGCTGCACCGCACGATGTCTGTTTCGGCACTAGTTGAGAAGATCAAAACGAGTTCTTCATCGCGAATCAAGGAGGAGTCGAACCCCGCCGTGAAGGACTTTCACTGGCAGGCAGGCTATGGGGTCTTTTCAGTGAGCCAGTCCAACGTGAAGCAAGTGATCGAGTACATCGAGAATCAGGATGAGCATCATCGATTAAGGACGATCCAAGATGAACTGCGGATTCTGTTGCAAAAGCATGGAATTGAATGGGATGAAAAGTACGTTTGGGATTGATCGGGTCACGGCCCGTTGGGCCTTGATTGGATAACGGGCCACGTTTCCCAGGGCTGCGCCCTGGGCTTTCGAGTCGAGCCCCGTTGGGGCGAAGAGAATGGGTCTCGAATGTCGTCTCCACGCACCGCCCTGTTTGACGTTCAGTTTTGAAGTGCCATTTCACCGTTCTGTTTCATTGATGAGATCCTCCCATGACACGTCGCCGCATTGGCCAAACCGACCTTTGGGTCTCCCCTGTCGCGCTCGGCTGCTGGCCGATTGCGGGGATTACGAGTATTGATGTCACGGAAGCCAATAGTCTGGCGACGATTCAGGCGGCCCTCGATGCCGGGATCAACTTCTTCGATACGGCGTATTGCTACGGTTACGACGGCGAGAGTGAGAAGCTGGTCGGGCGGGTGCTGCGGCCTCATCGGAAAGATGTCGTGATCGCCACCAAGTGCGGCATCCACTGGGGCAGGGATCAGAAGCAGGTCAAGGACGCCCGGCCCGAGACGATTCGCAGGCAATGCGACGAGAGCCTGCAGCGGCTCGAGATCGAAGTCATCGACCTCTACTACCTGCACGCCCCCGACCCGACCGTCCCGATCGCTGAGTCCGCGGGAGCGCTGCGCGAGCTGCTCGATGCGGGCAAGGTTCGCGCCGTCGGCGTCTCGAACTTCTCCCAGATCAGCCAGTACGAAGCGTTCCACGCCGTCTGCCCGATCTCCGCCGATCAGCCGCATTACAACATGCTGCAGCGCGAGATCGAAGCCGAGCGGCTCCCGTGGTGCCAGCAGCATGGCGTGTCGGTGGCTGTCTACTGGCCGCTGATGAAGGGGTTCCTCGCGGGGAAGCTGGCTCGTGACCACGTGTGGGATCCGAAGGATGGCCGTCAGAAGTACCCGGTGTTCCAGGGGGACCAGTGGGACAAGACCCATGACTTCCTCGACCGGTTACGCCCCATCGCCGCCCGGCACGGCCGCCCGCTGGCCCAACTCGTGACCGCATGGACGATTCAAAGACCGGGGATCACAGTCGCCCTATGCGGAGCAAAACGCCCGGATCAGATCCATGAGTCCGCCGGGGCCATGGAAATGGTCCTCACCGCCCAAGACTTGGCCGAGATCGATGATGCCATCAGCGACCGCGGCGTGGTGCAGTCGCGCGCGGCAGTGACGTGACGTGGGACGGGCCTATTTGGCCCGTCCGCCAAAAGAGCGGTGAAACAACGTTGAGAATTCAAGACTCAGGACAGGTCAGTCGATGGTTAAACTCCTCTTGATCCTCCCTCAAGATGAACCAGTCGCCGTGTGCCACTGCTGGCTTGCCCAGCAGTGCCCGCTGGACGTGGGCTTTCTGTGG
>JANOKO010000696.1:0-1143 GCA_031419335.1 Planctomycetota bacterium | reverse complement strand
GACATTTTTTCCGCCTCCCTGCCCAACACCCCTTCGCCAGTCCACTGGCTCCACCTATCTTCCAATATTCCGCCGACTTCTCCTATTGACGTTTCTCAGGCGATACGCCGACACACAAAAGCTGACATGCACCCACAGGGCTGACTACAGCGAAACGGGACTTGACCGATCGTCCCCGCTGCTCGACACTCCGCCCCGCCGTCGATCGATCCGCCCACGGAAGGGCACAGGGCGATGTTCAAGGAGTCACCGATGACGCTGCGAAATGTGCGATATCGCATAGAATACGTGCTGTTTCGGCTCGCAGCGTGCCTTATTGAAGTGTTGTCGGTGCGACAGACAATCTCGCTGGCACGAGCGGGTGCGTGGTTGATGACACATGTCGCCCCTCGCCAAGTGTCACGCTATCACGTTGCCGCTGAGAACATTCGGACGGCATTCGGGGCTGACCTGTCCGATGCACATGTTGAGCAACACATCTACCGCATGTGGGTCCACCTGATCCGACTCGTCGTCGAGACCATTCAATTGCCGCGAAAGCTCAGTCTGCGCAACTGCCGTGAATCAATCGTGTTTCGAGACAGAGCCGCAGTCGTTCAAGTCTTGTGCTCAGGTCGACCGGTGTTCTTTCTGGGCGGACATTTCGGCAGTTGGGAACTTTCCGTGGCCACGTTTGGGATGTTCGGTTTCCCGATGGGTGTCGTGGCCCGCAAGTTAGATAATCCCTATCTGAATGAGTGGTTCCAGATGTCCCGTGAGCAAACAGGACACCGGCTCTATCAGAAGAACGGCGGATTCGATGGGATGGTCGAACTCTTGGAGTCCGGGGGACACTTGGCGCTCTTGGTGGATCAGGACGCAGGTCGTCGAGGAGTGTTTGTCAACTTTTTTGGGAAGCCCGCGTCGACCTTCAAATCGATCGCGCTCATGGCCCTGGAATACAAGGCGATACTCGTCGTCGGGTACGGGGTCAGGCTCCCCGACGATCCGCTGGAGGCCCGCTGGGCGCAGTTTGAAATCGGGTGTGAGGAGATTATCGACACAACTCAAATTGTCGCTCGTGACGAAGTCCGAGAAATCACACAGAGATTCAGCGCCGCCTTAGAGCGCTCGATCCGTCGGGCTCCTGAGCAATATTTTTGG
>JANOKO010000695.1:0-1462 GCA_031419335.1 Planctomycetota bacterium | reverse complement strand
ACCGACTCCACTCAAACCGTCGCGCGAGCGCGCTCACTTACAAATCCCGGCAACTGCAATCAACCGCCGGACTGGAGGACTCACTGTAACATACTTGTGGTCGAGCAGTCAGTCATCAGCCAGCACGTTCAAGTCCAGTATCGCTCCACCTCAGTCGAGGAGAAACGACCGGCCTCTCTGACTGGCCGCAGATGGCCGAAAGTGGGCCGCTCTCTCCGACTTCCCATTTTTCGGCTCCACGGTGGGGACGAATGACCGGGCGGTCGGTAACATGCCGCCTTCCCGGATTACCGGTTCGGCCCCGTTTGCGTGGATGCAAGGGGGGCTCCGACGCAGGTGCCCCGCATGCCGTCCGTCTTCAACACACTGCTGCTGCCCGACTTGCGCGAAATGCTCGCTGAGCATGACGACGCCGGGGTGAGTGTGTTTTGTAGTGAGCTCTACCCCGGCGTGGTGGCGGAGGTTCTCGAAGGGGTCGACGCCGTCCAGACGTGGGAGGTGCTCTCCCACGCTCCCCCGACCCGCCAGGCCGAAATCTTTGAGTACTTCCCGCTCGACTTCCAAATCGAACTGGTCCAGACGATCCCGCATCAGGCTCTCTCCCGCATCATCGAGGAGATGGCCCACGACGACCGCGTTGACCTGATCAGCGAGATGGAGCCCGAACTCGTTGAGAAGCTGATGCCGCTGATCGCGCATGCGGAGCGGGTCGACATCCTCAAGCTGCTGGAGTATCCCGAGAAGAGTGCCGGGTCGCTGCTGACCACCGATTACGCTTCGCTCCCCGCCGACATCACCGTCGCCGAGGCCCTTGAACGCCTGCGGTCCCAAGCCCCGAGCCGCGAGACGATCTATTACGTTTACATCGTCGACGACCAGCGGCACCTGCTCGGGTTCCTGTCGCTTCGCAAGCTGATCATGGCCAAGCCGACGACCCGGCTGGCCAGCATTATGTTGCGTGACGTGATCTCGGTGCATGTCGACGACAACCGGGAGTTCGTTTCGAACGAACTGATCCGCCACGGCTTCATCGCCATCCCGGTCGTCGACAAGGACGACAAGCTGGTCGGCATCATCACCTATGACGATGCCGCCGAAGTGCAGAACGAAGAGGCCGAACGCGATGCCTATCGCCAGGCAGCTGTGTCTCCCCTGGAAGACGGGTATCTCGATACGCCGCTGTTCACGCTGGCGTGGAAACGCGGGATCTGGCTCGTGATTCTGCTCGGGGCCTCGTCCGCGACCGCTCACGTTCTGAACTATTTTCAGCCCGGTGATGCGACCGCAGCGACCGCTTGGATGGTTCTGTTCCTCCCCTTAGTTCTCGCCAGTGGAGGGAACGCCGGATCACAGTCGGCGACCCTCGTCGTGCGGGCCATCTCGCAGAATGAAACCAAAGGCCAAGCCCGCCGCATCGCTGGTCGCGAGGTGCGGATCGGCATGATCCTCGGCTTCACGCTGG
>JANOKO010000694.1:0-2230 GCA_031419335.1 Planctomycetota bacterium | reverse complement strand
CTCCGCGGGCATCATTGCCGGCTATTCTGTGCGGATGACACACACGGCACGGCGATCATGATCCGCGCACGCCAGGAAGGCCGTAGCGAGGAGGCCATGATCGCCGACATGCGGCTCGATCACATCCGCGACTTCGCCAGCTTCGACATCGAGTTCGATAACTACGGGAGTACGAACTCGCCGGAGAACCGCCAGCTTTGTCACGAGATCTGGGCGGCGCTGCGCGCGGCGAACATCGTGATTGAGAAGCCTGCCGAGCGGCTGTTCGATGCGGAGGTTGGCACGTTCCTGGCCGATCGGTTCGTCAAGGGCACCTGTCCCAAGTGCGGATCCGAGGACCAGCACGGCGACGCCTGCGAGAAGTGCCTGGCGAACTACGCTCCGACCGAACTGGTGAATCCTCGCAGCACGCTCTCGGGGGCCAAACCGGAACTGCGGTCGAGTACCCAGCTCTTCGTGCAGATCGAACATCTGCATGAATACCTCTCGACTTGGACGCAGACCAGCGGAGCCCTGCAACCCGAGATCGCGAACTTCCTCAAGAACAACTTTCTGGCCGACCCGCTGCGAGATTGGGACGTGTCGCGCCCGGCGAAATACTTCGGATTCGAAATCCCCGATAGCCCCGGCAACTACTGGTACGTCTGGTTCGACGCCCCGATCGGGTACATCGCCAGTACGGCCGAGTGGTGCCAGCGGACCGGTGAGAAACTCGATGATTGGTGGAAGAACCCCAACGCTGAAATCCACCACTTCATCGGCAAGGATATCACGTACTTCCACACGCTGTTCTGGCCCGCGATGCTGCACACCGCCGGGTTCCAGTTACCGTCGAAGGTCCACATTCACGGGTTCCTGACTGTCAATGGCGAGAAGATGTCGAAGTCGAAGGGGACGTTCATCAGTGCGGCGACGTACCTCAAGCACCTCGACCCGGCGTACCTGCGGTACTACTACGCCTCGAAGCAGGGGCCGCGCGTCGATGACCTCGACTTGAGCGTGGTCGACTTCCAGACCAAGGTCGACGCCGACCTCGTCAACAAGTTCGTCAACATCGCCAGCCGCTGTGCCAAGTTGCTGGAGGGGCAGGCTCTTGCAGATGTCTACCCCGACGATGGCGGACTCTTTCGCGAGAATACAGAAGCCGCCGAACGGATCGCTGATCTCTATGAGAACTGCGACACGAACGCCGCCCTCCGTGAGATCATGGCGCTGGCCGACAAGGCGAATCAGTACATCGACGCGAAGCAACCGTGGACGGTCAAGAAAGATCCAACCCGGCTCGCTGAGGTCCGCGACATCTGCACCGTCGGGTTGAATCTGTTCCGCCAGTTGGCGATCTACCTTGCCCCGGTGCTGCCGCGCATCTCCCAGCAGACGGGCGAACTGCTGGGCGTCTCGATCTCGCACTGGAGCGATGTGAATACACCGGTCCTGGGGCAGATGGTCCGCCCCTACCAGCACATGATGAAACGAGTCGACACGAAGAAGGTGAATGCAATGATTGAAGAGAGCAAACCCGAAGTCGCAATTGAAAAGGGACAAGTGCCCGGTGCAAGTGCAGCAACAACTGCTGCGTCCTCACTCACCACTGACCCCTCCCTTCTCACCCCCTCCCTCCCGAACTCCTTCGGAGACACGTCCGATGAGTTGGCCAAAGAGGCCCTTGTCGCTGAACACTGCACGATCGACGACCTGGCCAAGACCGACTTCCGCGTCGCCCGCGTCCTGGCCGCTCAGCACGTGGCCGGAGCTGACAAGCTCCTGCAGCTCACCCTCAGCCTTGGCGGCGATGTGACCAAGAATGTCTTCGCGGGTATCAAGAAGGCGTACAATCCCGAAGACCTCGTCGGCCAGCTCGTGATCTGCTGCGCAAACCTGAAACCCCGCCAAATGAAGTTCGGCCTCAGTGAAGGCATGGTTCTCGCCGTCGGCCCGGGAGCCAGCGAAGTCTTCCTGCTCCGCGCCGACTCCGGAGCCAAACCGGGCATGCGTGTGCATTGAGCTTATGCCGGATGCTCGCCTTCAGGAGTTTGATATGACTCGCATTCTTTTGATCACCTCGCTGCTGATCTCATGCTCCCACGCCTGCGCTGGCGATGTAGCCAAGTTCTGACAGATCAAGCACCAAGCGGGTATGGCCCTGTTTCATCAGTTGGTCGAGATGCTTTTCCAGCTCAATGAAGGTGTGTCCATCAAGGTAGCCAGCAACCCGCACCAGAATTACATT
>JANOKO010000693.1:0-3535 GCA_031419335.1 Planctomycetota bacterium | reverse complement strand
CGCAGGGGGACATGACTATCACCCCACGTCTCCAACGGGATGCGAGATCTGACAGCGATCCACGCAACCAGCTGAACTCGGACTAGAACCAAAACGGTCAGTCCCTGCAACACAATCCCGCGCAGTACAACCCGAACAGTTGGAATCACACTCCCACACCGGCGAACGGCCTCCAGAATCAGCCCCAGGTTGAAAACCCGAGTCAACTGATCACTCCCAGTTGGAACCAACAGCAGCTCTCTCCACGCCTGACACCTCCGCCATATCCGGGCCGTGCATCCCAGCCCGTCATCGAGGATCAATATTCCACCCAACGCGGGTCGAGTTCGCCCCAGGGGGACTTCGGTTTTTCGGGGGATGGCTACGTGTCTCCCAGATCCTCTTCGACCGGGGCGATGAACTCTGAACCTGAAGCCATCTACTCACCCGGTGTTCAACTCCCCGCGGCCTACAATAGCCGCAACCGGACAGCGAATTCCTACGGGCAGAGCTTTAACGGCCCACGCATTACTCCCGCTGGACAATAGGGGCGAATCCAAACCGATTCGTTACAGCGCCTCGGTCGTCTGCTCCTCGACCGCAGCGCGCTTGCTCATTCGATAAAAACTGACACCGAAGATTGTAAAAATCGTCGGAGGCATGGAGAGCATAAACAGAATACTGTACATGAAAGCCTTGGGGCGGAGATTGGCAACCTCGTCGGGCTGTTCCGCTTCGTTGGCGTACTTGCACATCGGACAAGCAGTGGCAACCGATGCGGCTGAACCGAAGAAAGCGAAGCCGAGAATCGTCGCTGCCAGGAATCTCCTCACGAAATCGCTCTCCCGTACCATTCTCATCCGGCTTCAAACCACCGGACCGCTGACATGGTACAACATCCAGTAAATGATAACGCCTGTCACCGATACGTATAGCCAAATCGGAAATGTGACCTTGGCCCACCGGCGATGACTCTCCCAGTGTGCCTTCCAGCCTTTCCAGATCGTGACCGAGGCCAGAACCGGCACGGCTGAGGCTAACAGGACATGGGTGACAAGTATGGTGTAGTAAACCTTGCTCAGTGAGGGAGTTCCGACGAACTTTTTGCCATGCTCGCCGGTGTATTTGTGGAGAGCGTAGTGGTAAGTCAGGTAACAGCCGAGGAAGAAGATCGACACCACGAATGCGAAAAGCATCAGCCGCTTATGCAGGACGACGTTACGGGCCTTAATCGACACAAATCCAGTGAGTAGCAGCAGTGTCGCCAGTGCATTGAGGGCCGCGTTGGTTCGGGGAAGGCGTCTGGCCCAGGCCGGAAGCCTCTGTAACGGGTCGGTTGCGGAGTTCCCCAGTTTGGATGCTCCGGTGGGCGTCACTGCAATCAATTCACCGGGCAGCGGAGTTCTGGCCAGGGCGGGCCGGTGCCGCTGGGGGGTCGCAATCTTTCCCTCCAGCACCCTCTGCAGCGTCACCAGATCCTGGTCGTTCAGGCTCTCGTATCGACCGAGAATCTGGCCTGATTCGTCCACATGGATCAAGTGCATGCTGTGGGCGAACTCCATCCCCGGCAGCCTGTCAGTCCCAAAGTTCTCCCACGCGGCGACTTTGAACCCGTGGCGCACCAACTCGGTAATCGGCTGTTCCTCTCCCGTCAGAAACAGCCACTCTTGGGGTTCCGCGCCAAAAATCTTGGCGAACTCCTTGATCTTGTCGAGCGAGTCATTGCGAGGATCGATGGTGATAGTGACAAACCTCACCGGATTGGGTCGGGTGGGGTCGGCATTCAGGGCCTTGAGCAGCGTACGAATCTTCGAACACATGGTCGGGCATTGCGTGACACAACGCGTGAAGACAAAGTTCGCCACCCACGGTCGACCCTTCAAATCGGCCAACGTGACCGGGCTGCCCGTCTGGTCGATCAACGAAAAGTCGTCGACATGTTCGGGATCCCAGACCTTCCTCTCGTCTTTGCTGTGCGAATATGTCGGTGTCACATCGGGCATTTCACCCGCAAAGGCTCCGGTGGTTGGAGGCGCGGTGACTCCCGCATCGGGGTCTGTCGCAGTCTGGGCCATTGCGGGAATCGACACACACAATGCCAGCCAGCACACACCAACAAACCTAAGCCGCATGATCTCAATCCTGGGAGAAGCACTTGTGTCGACACCACTATTGTGTGGGAATCGCTGGCTTCCGACACCTCAGCGGCTGACACTTCTCGCGACCGGGAAGCAGTGGTGTTCGAGGGTTCCATGCATGACTGCGAACAGTGGGGCATGGATTTGACGTGCAGTCGGTTTTTATCTGGTACTCTCTCGCTCCTGCTGTTCAACAACTCACTTCCCGAAGCACAGCACCTTCCCGCCGGTATTATCCGTCCCGATTACGAACCGGTCGCCGGAGACCGCAGCTGAGCCGCGAATCGGCTGACCGGTGTTGTGCTTCCAGAGGACTTCGCCGTCGCTGAGACGCACGAGATAGAGCTGTTTGTCGTTGGAGCCGACGATGACTTTGTCTCCGGCGATGACGGGGGAGCAGTCGATTTGGGCGCGGGTGGGGACAGTCCATTTCCCTTTGCCGGTTTTGCGATCGATGGCGTGCAGGTGCTTGTCGCCGTGTCCGATGACGACGAGTTCGTTCGTGACGGCGGGAGAGGAGTCGATCTGCTGGTCGCGGTCGGGGTTCGAATAGGTCCAGTCGAGCGTCCCCTTTTCGGAGTCGAGGGCGTACACCTCGCCGATCTCGTTGCCGAAGTACAGGAGGCCATCGCGGTAGGCCGCACTGGCAATCAAGCGACCCTCGATGGCGATCTTTTTCGCCTCTTTGCCGGTCTCGACATCGACCACCATCAGGAACGGAGCCTGGCAGTTCGTGGCAAACGTGAACTTGCCCGCGATCGTCGGCGTCCCATTGATCGGCCCGCCGGTGTCGTACTTCCAGTGGACGGTTTTCCCGGTGGCTTGGTCAAGACAGGTGAGTTGGCCTTTGTGGGTGCCGAAGATCACGCGGTCCTTGTAGAGGTTCGGCCCGCCCACGAATTCGCCGCCGTCTTCGTAGATCCATACCTGCTTACCGGTGGCGCGGTCGATGGCGTGAAAGAACCCCTCCTGATCCCCGGCGAAGATCAGCGTATCGGTGGCTGCGATGGGGGCCATGAAGGCGGGCGGGAGATCCTTCGGCTTGGCTTCGGGCATCGACTGGTACTTCCAGACCTGCTGGCCGTCGGAGAGCTTCAGGCACAAGAGATCGCCCGACACGAGGCCGACGTAGACTTGCTCGCCGACGATGACCGCCGTCGAGGCCATGCCATCGCCAGTCTCGATCTCCCAGATCAGCCGTGGCTGGTCGGGAATCTTCGCATCGGCATCCACTCCTTGCAGGGCCGAGTCGCCCCGGAACTGAGTCCAGTCGATGGCCTGGAGGTCTGTCAGTGACATGGCCCAGCACACAACCATTGCCAGCAGAGCATACTTTCGCACACGGGAGGGCGAGGCTCCTGCTGAGCCGCGTGCCGGTGTGATCATCCTCTCGCAGGAGCGGCTCAGCAGGAGCTTCG
>JANOKO010000692.1:0-8826 GCA_031419335.1 Planctomycetota bacterium | reverse complement strand
TCCGCTCCCGCGTTCTGGAGTGCCTGCACCTGCTTTCCGGGAGCGTGACTCGATGTGACTACAAGGACCGGCACCGCTCGAGCGGTCTGAATCAGTTGAGAAGACAGCGGCGTTCGGGCTTGTGAGTCGAGGACCACTCGGGTGGCGACCCGTACTCCCGGTGGGCGAGCGGTGAGCAGCGGGTCATCGTGCAGGACCGTGGAGATTCCGACCACAATCGCATCGCACCGACCGCGCAGCGCGTGGGCATGCGCTCGTGATTGTGCATTCGAAATCCACTTCGAATCTCCAGACCGGGTCGCGATGTGGCCATCGAGCGACATTGCCCATTTGGCATGGACCCAGGGGCGGACCTCCAGCATCAACTGCCGAAACGGGGCAATCAGTCGACGAGCTTCGGGTTCGCAGACACCGACCTCCACATCAAGACCAGCCTGACAAAGTTGCTCAATGCCTCGCCCATTGACCTGGGGTGCGGGGTCTATCGTCCCGATGACGACCCGCCGAATCCCAGCCGCGATGACAGCAGGTGCGCACGGCGGTGTCTTCCCCTGATGGGAGCAGGGTTCAAGAGTACAGAACAGCGTGGCTCCACGGGCTTGCACTCCCGCTGCGGAGAGAGCTTGGACCTCGGCATGGGGACCGCCGAATCTCTGGTGCCAGCCTTCACTAATGAGGGTCATCTGGTCATCCACGAGAACCGCACCGACGGGAGGGTTGGGCTCCACGCTGCCGAGCCCGCGCTGTGCGAGTTGAATTGCATGTCGCATGACGGACTCGGGAGAATCAAAAAACATGGATGTCCACCCACGAACATTGAATTCGTCTTGTCTCAGGCAGGAATTGCCATTGGACGCTACTTCCCAAGTCTCGCAGCTTACCTTACCGGAGATTCAATTACTTCCGCTCCCATTTACGGAAGACGATCTGGAAACAAACTTTTGCACACTCAAGTGACTGATCGATAGGAGAATTGACGGGTTCAGGAGGTTGTCAACCCGTCGGGAGATGCTTGCGTCTCCCTGATGAATCAGGTGGTTCTAGCAATGTGAGGGTCCGATGTTGCGGTCCTTCGGAAAAAGTCTGGTTGTCGTACTGGCATGTGCAGCTTCGGGTTGCACGGCTAGTTGCTGCTACGACTGTATCGACGAGACAGTCACCGGCTGTCATGACCATCTCGAAGCGAAGCTGGCTTGGCATCAGTGCAAAAGCTGCTTCTGTGAAGTCGAATTTATCGGCGACTTCCGGGATGGATTCATTGCAGGCTACATCCATGTCATGAACGGTGGGGGCTGTTGTCGCCCGACGTTACCACCGCGCAAGTACTGGAGTCTGTGTACCCGGGGTGCGGACAACAACTGCCGCGTTGTGGCCTGGTACAACGGGTGGAACAGTGGGGTCGCTCAAGCCTTGCGGGATGGGATGGGAACTGGTCCCATCACAACCGGGGCGGACATCTACCACACCAACTCCCCATATCCGGTGGAACTGCCGGAAGACCTGCGCCGTCGCGTGGACGATGAAGAGTATGTGCAACCCGGACTGGAAATGGTTCCGGCGGGAAACGAATTCTTCCCCGGTGAGGATGGTGCCGAGCTGGCCCCGCCCGAAGTCCCACCCGCCGCGTTGCCGCCCTACAACCCACCGGCCAAACCCATGTCGGGCGCTGAGCGTCCGATGCGGAAGGTCGATGGACGAGTCTTCCTGGAAGATTCGTTGACACCTCCCGCCCCGCCTCGGGCGGACGCTTCCGGAAACTGAGTTTCCGGATTCTTCTCTCACAATCTTCGCTTGCTACGGATGACTGCGGAGCGATTTCCATGCGATGCGTACAATTCTTCGGTTGGGTTCTCTTGGGAGTGGCGCTGCCCGCCTTCTCCGGATGCACCTCTTTGGCACTGTCTCTCCACGGACCTGATGCGGTTCCTGCACGTAAAGTGCCGAGCCTCGTGATGACTCGTCCACGGTCAGACATGCAGGAGATCTCGTTGTCCCGGCTGCGGCAATCGACTCCCGAGCATTACCAGCTCGGAGCCCATGATTTGCTCGGGATCTACATCGAGAACGTCTTGGGCAAGACAGATGAGCCCCCTCCCGTCCACTTCCCCGAGGATGGGGAGCGGGATCCGTCGATCGGTTTTCCGATCCCGATTCGCGAGGATGGCACAGTCGCCCTTCCATATATCCCTCCGATGAAACTCGAAGGGCTGACCATTGAGCAAGCCACCAGCCTGATTCGCAAAGCCTACACGGTCGACAAGCGGCTCCTACCCGAAGGCAAGGACCGCATCATCGTCACACTGATCAAGCGTCGGACCTACCGCGTCCTGGTCGTGCGTGAAGAGAACGGTTCCAAGGATGGTGTCACCAAACGTGGCGATGGCCACCTGATTGACCTGCCCGCCTACGAAAACGATCTGCTGCACGCCCTGAATAAAACGGGTGGGTTACCGGGGACGGATGCCAACAATGAAGTGCTGATCATTCGTGACAATGGCACCGTGGGAGCCCGCTACGACGAAGTTGTCGGCCAGATCAAGATGTCGAAGATGCCCTGCCAAGCACCCCCGATCATTCCCGATGCACCCAATGTCACGCGGATTCCTTTGCGGTTCCATCCGGATCAGCCACCGAGTTTCAAGGACGATGACATCATCCTGATGACCGGTGACATTGTGATGATCCAGTCCCGTGAGCGAGAGAAATTTTACACCGGGGGTGTCCTCGGTGGGGGCGAACATCTGATTCCTCGCGATTACGACCTCGACATCCTCGGTGCCATCGCCTTAGCGGGTGGCCCCCTGGGATCGTCAGGTAACGCCTTCTCCTCCTCGCAACAACGCGGTGGTGGCGGTGGGGGTGGCGGAGGATCGGGACGGACTGGTCCTGTCCCACCGTCCCAGGCGATTGTCGTCCGCAAGCTGGCGGACGGGGGACAAATCCCGATTCGCGTTGACCTGAATCGGGCGCTAACCGATTCTAGCGAACGGATCCTGATTCAGCCGGAAGATATCGTGATCGTGCGGTATACCATCGCCGAAGAAATCATCAACACCGCATTGAGCCTGATGCAGTTCAACTTCCTCACCTCACTTCGCTAAGTGGGTGTCCGAATATCGAATCGCATGCACAGGGTCGGCAATACTGCCGACCCTGTTGGCATTGGATGAGTTGACGGGACCAGCCCCGTGAATGGAATGTTGAACGATATCTCGATGACATCTGTGTCATCCGAAGCGGGCACAACCTGGGTGTCGGCTCTCGAATGCCTGATCCGTTTTGCCATCCTCCTGAGAACTCTACGCCCCGACCCACGGCGACGGTAAACTACATTCCTAAACGTACCACCCGGAATTCGTCTCAGAGCAACTCATGTCTGGTCTTGGAGAGTTCCAGCTGATTGACTGGATACGACAGCGCGCTTCGCAGCATCCACAAGTTCCCGTGGGGATTGGTGATGACGCCGCGATCTTGCTGCCGTCTCCCCGCGAAGAAGTCATCGTCACGACAGACATGCTCATGGACGGGCGGCACTTCGTGGTGGGTCAGTGCAGCCCCGAACTCATTGGTCGCAAGGCATTAGCCGTGAACTTGAGCGACATGGCTGCCATGGCGGGGCGTCCCTTGGCTGCCTTCGTCAGTTGGGCTTTACCTCGCCACGGGGGTCGCACATTGGCTCAGTCTCTGTTCGCGGGTATGAGCGAACTCGCTGAAGAATTCGATGTTGCGATCGCGGGCGGTGACACCAATAGTTGGGATGGCCCGCTGGTCATCAGTGTGACACTCGTGGGTGAGACCGTGGGTCGACGCCGCATGCTTCGTAACGGAGCCAGACCCGGCGATGGGGTGTATATCACCGGCCCCGTAGGAGGGAGCCTTCGGAGTGGCAGGCATCTCACGTTTACTCCTCGTGTCCGGGAGGCTCTGGACCTCGTCCGCCATGTCCCGGTCTCAGCGATGCTCGATTTGAGCGATGGGATTGCCTCCGACCTGCGTCACATTCTCCAGGAAAGTGGCGTCGGGGCCACATTGGAAGGAGACGCGATTCCGATTCACTGTGATGTCGACCCCACTCTTCCGCCCACGGAGCGACTCCGACGAGCCCTGACTGATGGAGAAGACTTCGAATTGCTGTGGACAGCGTCTCCTGATCAACTGGTGCCACTGGGGGAATACTCACCAGGGGGGTGGAAGCCGGTCCGCATTGGAACGATCGACGAGGTCTCGGGCTGTCGCCTGCGGACTGCAGGACATGTCACAGAACTTCCAATCGGCGGCTGGGAACATGTGATTGACTGACCCACCTACGAAAACGCGAGGCGGTTCACGCCTCGCGTTGGGAGTACAGATTGTGCTGTCGCAGCAGAATGCTGGGCCGCGGTTACGGCTTCTTCTTCATCGGCATCGTCTTGAACTCTTCCAGGGTCAGCTTCTTGTCGCTGTCTTTGTCCCGGGCGGCGAAGGCCTTCTTGGCCTTCTCGGCTTTTTCAGGATCCTCGGACACCTTCTTGCCCATGAACTCTTCGAGGGACAGCGAACCATTGCCATCCTTGTCCTTCTTCTTGAAGACCTCCTCCGGCTCGGGCTTCTTTTTCTCGGGCTGCTTGTCCGCGCCGGACACACTTCCCATCCCGAGCCCCAATACCAAGGCACACAACAGCAAATGACGCATGTCCGACTCCTGACCCTGTGAAGACCAATTCAGAGGAGCATCTCCCCCGCGGGCTGAATTCAGCCACGACGCACATGAAATGCGCGGGGAGACAGACTTATTTTCTGGGGCTCATGGTGAATGGTTGAAAGTCGACGACCAGAAAGCCACCAGAGTCCGAATTCCCGTGGCGACATGCCATCAGTTCGGCTTCGCATCCCACGACTTCCCGTCCCAGCCGATCACCTGTTCCAGGATCCCACACACCCCCGAGGAAAACGTCTCGAACAGAGCCTCCCCCTTTTCCGCAGTCGCGTGAGCGGGTGCCCCAATATGTCCGGGAACTGTGCGGTCCGGGGTGGTCCATCCACGGTAGGCTTTGCCGAATCCGAACCCAAACGGCACCTCTGTGATCTGGGTATGTGCCTGAACTAAATGCGGTGCGATCCGTAAGATCATTGAGGTTTCCCATTCACAGGCGTGCCCCATCTCTTTCTGGACCAGACCAGCATGACAGGTCTTCGGGCTGCCGTGGTCCCAATAGGTGGTGAACAGCAGCAACAGGTCCTGGCGATCCCGGTGCTGCTGACGCAGTTCGAAGATCGCTTGGCGTCCCGGAACGTCATTGCCACCGTGGCCATTCAGGAAGACGATTCGTCGGAACCCATGTCGCAGAAAGTTCTCGGCCAGACCTTTCAGCAAGTCCAGGTAGACGCGAGGAGGACTCGACAGCGTACCCGGAAAATCAATGTGGTGATCCGAGTTCCCCAACCACTGGAGCGGTGCGAACAGCACCCGATCCCCGATGCGTGCATCAACCCGGCGGGCCACTTCGCCCAGCAGCATGCTGTCCGTAAAGACCGGCATGTGATGCCCGTGTTGTTCCAGAGCAGCCACCGGGAAGACGATCGGAATATCGCGCGATAACCCGTCGACCATCTTCCAATTCAGGTCGGTCAATTGCATGGGAGTCTCGTAGGGGAGGGCGGGTGGCCCGTGGGAAGCTGCAGGAGTACGTCCTGCTGGCCATGTGTCAGCCAGCGGGTGCCACTTGGACCTGCATCAAGCGAGGGGACGCAATTGCGACTGCGGCACCCGTAACGTCACCAAGGCTCGGGCCAACTCACTGGTTGTCAGCAGCCCAAAGGAATTCTTCGCAAATTCGCGCGAAATATGCCAGCGTGAAAGCATTTCAAACATCACATCGCACGCCGGAAGCGACATCCCGAATTTCTTTTTGAGCGGGATCGCTTCCGTGGGAGGCATGTCCTGGAACTGGCTGATGAGGAGAAAATCCCCTTCGTTCGGAAGGTTCACATGGAAGGCCTGTAACGAATCAGCCAGCCGTGGATCGATGTCGTGATGGACGACGCGAGGTCCATTTCGTAGATACCGGCGGGCGGTTTGTGGGTCGACGGAAACGATGCGTGCTGCCGTTTCGCAGACCGCGTAGATCACACTCTCATCGGCGAGAGTCGCCTGGTGCCGGTCGATGTCGACATGCAGGCTCCAAGTCTGCAGCAGGTAATCGAGTTGAACCTGGGGCGGCACAGGGCGAAGGAATGGCACCTCCGTCAGGAACCCGAAGCACCGATCTCCGGATAACCCGACCTGATCGGCCAGTGAGATCCGCTCCAGTGTTTCAAAAAACGCCACCCGGAATGCGATGTATGCAATATCAGTTTGCAGAACAATAGTGTCGCAGACGGTGAGCATCCCTTCCAGACTGGCAAAGGGTGTACCCGGAAACAAGTCGTCAAAAGTGATTCGGGGTACTATTCAATAAGTCTCCACGTATGTTGAAGTTACAGCTTTCCCCGACAACCCAGATCGCCGATACTTCCAACACCGTGTTTTCTTCAGGCAACATTTGTGGAGCTTCGTGTGTTGAAACTGAATCATCGCTGGTGGGTGTCGAACTTGGAGATGCGACAGAGCCGAAGTCGCTGTGGAGACGTGAATTGCTTACTCACTCATCACGTACTCCAGGATTGTCACGCGTATCGATGAGCTTCACCCCAGGCAATACCAAGTACTGCGGTTCGTGCTGAACCCCTTATGACGCGGAACGCTGCTGGCTGATAGCGACTCTGCTTTCAAAAAGGGTGTTGCCAGAACTCCAGCATTCTGGGTTGACAGCCGATCAGGCACGTGTGAAGATCGTGTGAGGCAGTTTGCTGAGGCGGAGGCGATGCGTCTCTCCCCAGATTCCTCGTTCCAGAGCGGAAGAATCTCATTCTTCCGCTGGTCATGTTTCGGGATTTCCATCATGGCGGCCGCAGCAGGTCAGCGTCGCTTGGACATCGAAGAAGTCGGCGACGTGACCGTCGCTCGCTTCGTGGACAAGAAGATTCTGGATGAAAATAACATTCAGATGATCGGGAACCAGCTGTTCGGACTGGTGGACCAGGACAAGCGGAAGAAGATCGTCCTCGACTTCACGAATGTGGAGTACCTTTCGAGTGCGGCCCTCGGCAAGCTAATCACCATGAATAACAAGGTGAAAACAGCGGGTGGAAAGCTGCGGCTGTGTTCGATTCGCCCGGATATCTACGAAGTCTTTGCGATCACGAAACTCAACAAGCTGTTTGATATCAAGGATGATCAGGCGGCTGCTCTCGCTGGCATCTAATGGTCGTGTCGTCAATGAGTGACGCGGTTCGGCTGGATGTGCGATTTGCGACGGACCCCGCTGAGGCGATGCTGGTTCAGGCCCAGATTGTCGGTTGGCTTCAGGAGCGGGATTACTCACCCCGTGATCTGTTTAGCGTTCGCCTCGCCCTGGAAGAAGGGTTGATGAATGCGATCAAGCACGGGAATCAGCGAGACACGTCTAAGACCGTGCGAGTCTTTTGCGAAGTCAGTCGCACTCGGGCTTACATCGAAATCGAAGATCAGGGTGCCGGTTTCAATCCCGAAACTGTTCCTGACCCACGCGCGGAAGGTAACCTCGAAAGAGCCAGCGGACGTGGGCTCTTCCTGATGCGGCAGTACATGTCCTTGGTCGAATATCGGGACAGCGGACGACTGTTGGTGTTGGAAAAGCTGCGAACGGTGGAATCACCGCTTTAAGGTTTGATTGGCAGCTCTAGCGGGCCACCAATTCTAACAGAGACTGAGGTCACGATGGACGAGGATGATGATTTCCGCAAGATCAAGCTTATGGGGATTGCCGGTCTTGCGTTCCTGATATCGGCGTGGTTCTCGTGGGTGGAACTCAAGCATATGGTGTGGGGAGCGAAGGCGGAAGCCACTGTCTCCGCGACACGAGTCGTACAGCGTCCGGGTGGCAGGCGACGCGCGCCACAGATGGTCTTGGATGTTGATTTTCAATACAAAGATTCATCGACCGGAAACTCTGTGAGCGAGGATTTGGACTTCGATTCCGATTCATCGATCCAAACAGGAGACAAGTTTGAAGTTCAGTACCTCCCAGGCAAGGCGGAATCCGCTCGACTTGGAGGAAGTCTGATTCCGATGGTGTTCTTTTTCGGCTCGTTGGGAGCGCTCACCTGGGCTGTGGTGAAAATGTCACGCGAAGCGAATTCTCCAATCCCGACCACCCGACGCCGGTGAGTCGCACAGGCTGGGCTTCCGCGTGTGAGCGTCTTGATTTTCGGTGGGGAGCAAGTACCAAGCGGGCCACGCCATTGTCGGCGATCTCCGAAATCGCCCAGGCGACGCTCACTGTCCAGAACCCTCACGAATTGTGAGCAGACGCCGATTTCTGAGAAATCGCCGTCATTCCAGACACACACTCCCTGTCGCCTCTTCCTTTGGCCATGTTGCAGGGCACCTCACTGAGGTGTCTACAATCCCGTACAAATTGCCGAGCCCCCCATTGTCGACTGCTCCGTCGTCGCGAGCATTGATGGGCACGACCGTTTTGCTGTTGCTCTCGCTCTCGCCTATTCACCGCCCCGCCCGCCGTTTACCATTTCCCCTGCGATCGCGACTGTTGGTGTTCGTCCTCCGGTGGAATGGCTGCCCGCGCAGCTGGTGATTCTTATGACTCCCAAGGAAGTATTGGCTCTGTGTCGGCGTGCCGAGATCAAAGTGGTGGACCTGCGGTTCATGGACTTTCCGGGCACGCAGAAGCACTTCACGATTCCGGTCAAGGCCCTGACCGAAGACAGCTTTACCGACGGCTTCACGATCGATGGCTCGTCGATTCG
>JANOKO010000691.1:0-3868 GCA_031419335.1 Planctomycetota bacterium | reverse complement strand
TCTGAGCCATTCCATCCTCTGCCCCGGCATCCACGGTCCTTGAGACATCTTACGGTGGCGGTCGGTTCGTCGAATCAAGACCCATTGTATGAAGTCAACTTGGCTCAACCGAGAAGCAGTTCCTCTTGACCACTCGGCCTGGAACGTAGAACAATCACCGCTTCACATACACCGCAGTCGGGAGGCTGCCTTGACCGACGACACCCATCATCTCGATCCACTGCGGATTCTCGTTCTCTCTGGAGGTCCATCCGCCGAGCGGGAGATCAGTCTGCGCAGCGGCCAAGCTGTCGCCTTGGCTCTGAAATCTCTCGGCCATCACGTGACCCAGTTCGACCCCCGTCACGAACATCTGACCGGTGTGGACGCTTCGAGATTCGATGTTGCGTTCGTAGCGCTGCATGGGCGCTATGGAGAGGACGGTGGCGTACAGGTCCACTTGGAAGCCCTGGGCTTACCCTATACCGGGAGTGATGCTTTGGCATCGGGCTTGGCCTTTAGCAAGACGGCTGCCAAGGCGAGGTTTCTGAAACATTGCATTCCGACGCCGAATGCGGTGACGTTTCAATCCGGTGAATCGCGGGCTGCATGCGTGTCCCGCGCTGGTTCTCTCGGTTTCCCCGTGGTGGTGAAGCCTGATCGACAGGGGTCCAGTCTCGGCATCAGTTTCGCCCACACTCCGGATGAACTTGCAGCAGCGATTACGGCCGCGCTAGCGTTCGATACACAGGGCTTGATCGAGGTCGCCATCGCCGGTGAAGAGTGGACGGTCCCGCTGCTCGATGAGCAGACCCTGCCCCCGATCCGCATCGGCACTCCGCACGCCTTCTTCGATTACGAGGCCAAGTACCTGCGAGAAGATACGGCTTACGAATTCCCCAAAGACGTGCCCCTCGAGTGCCTCGACCTCATTCTAGGTACAGCCCAGCATGCCGTACGCGCGCTCGGCGTCACCAGTCTCTCCCGCGTCGACCTGCGCGTCGACCCCAGCGGCCAACCCTGGGTGCTGGAGGTCAACACCATCCCCGGCCTTACCGACCACAGCCTGGCCCCGAAGTCCGCCATCAGAATGGGTCTGACGTTCGCTCAGCTCTGTGAGGACATGTGCCGCCGAGCGATGGCCGCACGTCTTCGCAACCCCGTTTCGCGACACGATCGACAATCAGACCTAGTCCCGACAGAGATCCGCCGAGCCGGTTAATCGCGTCTCAAGTTTGGACCCGGAACGTCCGATGCGCGCTACTGCGGGGTAGCTACGTTCGCCAGAACGTGGGGAGCCGCTCTCTGGCGGGTGAAGCCGGGGGAAATAACACCATGGTCGACCGCTTGTGCAAGCAGCCCGCGTTCTGGCGAACGCAGCTACGCGAGAGTCCGGTGCATGTCCTTCCACGAAGACGAGTCCGACCTCCCCTCTGGTCACTGGTGGACCCGGCTGCTCGACTGGTCGTTGCGTCCTCGCATCCTCGTGGCGATCACGCTGACCATGCTGTTCGTGGTCATCATCCCGGCGATTCCCTCGCTCTGGCCATCCGTGAACCAGAGAGAACGATTCCAGATGTCGGTCGACCGAATCGACCTCACCCAGGCCGCACGCTGGACTCCTCACGACATTGTCGACACCATCGCCAAGTCTCACCCCGAATGGAAGGATCGCAGTTTACTGGAGGCAAATCTGGCGGAGGATCTGGCTGTGGACTTTGCACAGCATCCGTGGATCGCGAAGGTCGACCGCGTCGAGAAGACTCGTCAAGGGCGCATTATCATCGAGGTCACCTACCGCACCCCCGTGGCGATGGTCGAAACCCATCGCGGACTCTATCCGGTCGATGCCGAGGCGGTGTTGCTTCCGCCGAATGACTTTTCACTCACCCAGTCCGATCAGTTGCCACATTTGCGGCAAGTCCGGTCCATGCCCAGCGGTCGCGCCGGAACAAAGTGGGACGACTCTCTGGTCGTCGCGGGGGCGAAGCTGTGTGCGGCTCTGATGCCGAAGGGGAACCTCGAAACGCACTGGGACCGATATGGGTTGGAGGCCGTGATTGCCCCGTTGCCCGTTGGGGAGAATGCATCAGTCCCCCCCGAGCCACCGGTGTACGAACTCCTCACACAGGGCGGTCGCCGCATCATCTGGGGCCGCCCACCGGGAGACGATGCGCTGGAGCCGACCGTCGCCCAGAAGCTGGGCCGCCTCGACAGCTACATCCGGCAACAGAAGTCGCTGGACCAGCCAGTCGGAGCGTATCGGATTGATATCCAGGGTTTTGATGCCACGCGATTACTCGTCGAGAAGCTGGGCACGGGAACCCTGCGGTAGCTGCACTTGCCTGAGTGCGGGCTGAGGCTCTCGGCGATCACGGCTCCCCGCCCTCGTAGTCTGGACCCCCAGGTCCGGGCGGAACGGACCTGGGGGTCCGTTCTACTCCTCGGCGCACATGCTATCGTGGAATGCACTAGTCCGGCCCCCATGTCTCCAACCGCTGCCGTGCCAAATCGGCCCACGGCCCGCGCGAGTCGAACGTGAGATAGCGTTTCCATAGTGCGACCGCCTCGTCGCCCCGCCCCAGTTCGGCCAGCGTTTCGGCCTTTTGCAGAACCGCATCCGGGTAGTCCGGATGCACATCGAGCGCGATGTCGAACGCGAGTAAGGCCGCCTCCGGCTCACCGATCTCGCGGTGCAGGCTGCCGATCTGCGTCCAGGCTTCGAGGTAGTCGTGGTCGAGTTCCACCGTCGCGTAGAACCGCTCCAGCGCCCCGCGCGGATTGTCGACTCGGGACAGTGCCTCAGCCAGATGGAATTGCAGATCGGCTGTCGGTGGCCCCGCCATCAACGCCAACCGGAACGCCTCGACCGCTTCAGTCAACTCGCCGTTGTCGTAGTGCGCACACCCCCGGTCGAACCACTCCTTGGCTGTCTCCGTGTTCGGTGCCCAGGCTCGATCCAGTCGCAACTGAAACGGCGGTTCTCGGTCGCCTGTCGGCTGCGGCGCGGGTGGGCTCTGCTCATCAAAACTGAACAGCCTCTGCCGGGTCGACGGCACCAGCAGCCCATGCTCGTCTCTCACCAGCACCCGCTCGTTGCTGGCTAGAATATCCAGTTGCTCCAGCGGTCGCAGGTCGCCGCGCACCACACTCGGCAAGGTTCGCAGACTCGCTTCCAACTCCCGACGCGAGACTCCCGAGAGCAGCAGCTCGCTTAGCTTGCGAACGCTCGTCACTTCTTGAAAGTCAAAATACGGCAACCGAAAGACTCTCTTCACGGCCCGGATGAGTCCTAGCCGCTCCCACCCGCGAATCAGATGCACCGACACTTTCAGTAAACCGCTGAGCATCGCCGGCGTATAGAGCCGCCGCACCTCAGCGTGCTGTTCGGTCAGCCCCAGTGCCTGCAACCACTCCGACTCATTGAGAACGCGAATCGTCACCCCCTCGGCTTGCAACCGTTCGACTTGCGTGAGCTTCACGCTCGGCTGCCCGTCCTCTTCGAGAGGCCAGCCTTCCTCGCCGATGACCAGCAGTGTGGTGTGGCGACTGACATGCTCGGTGGCGATGCCTCCATGCTGGGCGATCATCTCCGCCGCCTGCGCATGGGTCATCGAGGCCAGCGTGCCGGTCAGGGCGACACGCTCACCGTCGAGAATCCGGGAGTTGGGCAACGGTTCAGTCACGGGTGATTGAGCAGCAGGGGGCAGGGAGACGGCACGTATCGTAAGCGGTCAGTGATTCGTAGGCGATGTCGCTCCGCGACTCGCATTCCGTGGGGCCGAAGAATCGTCTTCGGAGGTGATTCGATTGAGTCGTACGGTTTTCCGCCGGGCAACGCCGTGAAGGATTTCCACAAGGCGTTTCCCAAGGTTCTGCCCCCTCTCCC
>JANOKO010000690.1:0-3459 GCA_031419335.1 Planctomycetota bacterium | reverse complement strand
TCACCCCGGAGGGGTCACAGCCCATAGCCAGTGGTCGAGCGCAGCGACACCACCGGTCCCGGTCACAACGGCTTTTGTATCCCGAAGGGATTCCAGCCGCCCTAGCCAGTCCCGTGATGCGAAGGCTGCAATCCCTTCGGGATAGACGGGTGTGGAGAGGTCGCCATCCGGTGGTTTTCGCTGCGCTCGACCACCGGCTATGGGCTGAATTCCCTTCGGGAAAATGAGGCTGTACGGCGGATTCGTGTCGACTCGATGGAGTGACAATGCTCCGTTGTCGCGTTGTGCAGATGCCAATGGGGAACACCCCCTGGGCTTGCACATCCCCTACCGCCGTCCAATCCGCTGCCGACTGGCGACATACGCCCCCAGCGCCTTGTGATACGGCTCGTTTGTCGTCAGCTTGACGTAGTCGATCCCGGTGTGACCGCAGACCTGCTTCATCTCTTTCAGGAACTCCTGATACTGCTGCAGGTACGTGGCTCGCAACCGGTGCGGGTCGACCAGGATGCGGTGAGTATCGAGCTCCAGGCTGCGAAACAGGGTCGGCTTGTTAAACGGGAAGTCCTCTTCCTCGGGGGCGACAACCTGGATCAGGACCACTTCATGATTGGCATGGCGGAACTGCTTGAGGGCCTGGCCCAGTTGTTCGAGGTTGTCGAAGAAGTCGCTGATGATAATCAGCAAGCTGCGGCGCTTGAGGGTCGGGGCAATTTTCTGGAAGACCCCGGACAAGCTAGTCTCGTTGCCGGTTTGCATGGTCTCCAGCGTCTGTGTGATCCGCTGGAACGTCATGCGGTTGGTCGAGGGATCGATCCGTTCGCGGATGTCGGTGTCGAAGGTTACCAGACCGACCGCATCGCGTTGAGAGACGAGCAGATACCCCAGAGATGCCGCGATCGCCCGGGCATAATCGAACTTCTTCAGCGTGCTATCTCCGTACCCCATGCTGCCGGAGCCATCCACCAGCAAATACGTCCGCAGGTTAGTCTCTTCCTCGAATTCCTTGACGTAGTATTTGCCGGTCTTGCCGAATGCCCGCCAGTCGATGTGGCGGATTTCATCCCCTGGGTAGTACTGGCGGTGCTCGACGAACTCGACACTGGAACCTTTGAACGGGCTTTTGTGCTGCCCGATCATGTACCCCTCGACGACCAGCCGGGCCACGAAGTCCAAGTTCCCGAACTTCGCCAATGCGGTCGGGTCTTCCAACGGAACAGTATTCAGATCCAGAGCCATCGCAGCCAGTTCTCCTCGGGACCGCTATTGTGACAGCCTTGAGTACCCAGGGGAATCCTGGTGATCGGGTAGTTTACGAAAAGAGGTGCGTGTCTCGCATTTGCAGGACAGTGCTCACGGAACAGAGTCCGAACGACGTAGAGAATCGCCTCAATAAACTCCTGCCAGATCACCATGAAACTCATGTGAAACTTGGTCGGAGAGGTTTCCGGCGAGGGTGGGATCGCTCATACTCCGAGCATGCTTCCCGTTCCCTCCTTCGAAGATGTCCGATGCCACGACGACTCAGTCTGATGCTGTTCCTCTACCTGGGGTGGGCGGCCCCCGCTGTGTTGGCGGGGGATTACATGCGGCTTTTACAGAGTTCGGCGATCGAATCCGGGGCCTCGCCGTTTGGGCATTGGGGGTTGACCCCGGCCAATTACATCGAGTGGGGGACGCACTCCAATCGCCTGATTCCGGTCTACACATTCGGGACCAAGGGGGCCGGTGCTGGAATCGACCTGGAGGGTTATTCCGGTGCGAATAGCGTCTATCGTGATCCCGCCAAGGTCACATCCCTCTATGGATATCTGCCAGAGGGTACGGTCGATTCGAAAGCCGATTGGATGGACCAGACGAACATTTACGACATCCAGAAGGCGGCCCTCGCAGCTGGTCGCAAGCACATATTTCTGGTGGTGTTTGACGGAATGGACTGGCAGACAACTCGAGCTGCGGCGATCTTTCAGCGCCGCACAGTAGAGTACAAAGAGGGACGTGGAACGGGGTTTCATTTCCAGGACTACACTGCGGGCGGCAAGTCGCAATTCGGTTATATGGTGACAAGCCCCCACAACGCTGGGACCACATTCAACGTCAACTCTCAGACTGTCGTCAACCCCGGCGGCACGATGCGCGGAGGATATGCTCCCGCGTTGGCTGGTAGGACACCGTGGGCCGTGGCCCCGAATCACGAATACCCCACCTCTCGCAACAAGACCTCGCCACCGCTGCATGCCTACACCGACTCATCGAGTTCAGCCACCAGCATGACGGCGGGGATCAAAACCTATAACAACGGGGTCAATGTCGACGCCACAGGCATCCCCGTGAAAACGATTGCCCACCAGGCTCAGCAGCAAGGCTACCTGATTGGTGTCGTGACAAGTGTCCCCATCAGCCACGCCACTCCCGCCGCAGCCTATGCTCACAACGTGGAACGCGATGACTACCAGGATCTCACCCGCGACATGGTCGGACTTCCGTCGATCAGTCATTCCAGAAAACCGTTGATCGGAGTCGATGTGTTGTTGGGAGCGGGGAGCGGACAGAATCGAATCCGCGATCCCAAGGAAGAAGCCCAGGGCGATAACTTCGTTCCGGGAAATGCGTATTTGACAGACGCCGATCTGGCAGCGATCGATGTCACCCACGGGGGGAAGTACCGCGTGGCCTTGCGCACCGCGAATCAGAACGGGGCAGAACACCTGCGACAACAAGCTCAGCTGGCGGCGACGAATGGAGAGCGGCTCTTCGGCTTCTTCGGCGGGCCGAATGGG
This sequence comes from Planctomycetota bacterium, assembly GCA_031419335.1. Lineage (GTDB taxonomy): Bacteria > Planctomycetota > Planctomycetia > Planctomycetales > Planctomycetaceae > TH-plancto1. The sequence continues at coordinate 679 of JANOKO010000690.1, read as the reverse complement.
CACCTTCCGTTTCGCACAGCGAATGGAGATTACAAACCGACGATCGGCAGGAAAAAAACCGCGGAGAAATATACCCCTCTTGATCTCGTCGAAAATCCCACATTGGCTCACATGACGACCGCTGCGCTGCTGGTGCTCGAGAAGCGAAAAACAGGGTTCTGGCTCATGGTCGAGGCCGGGGATGTCGACTGGGCGAATCACGATAACAACATTGATACTTCGATCGGCGCTGTCATCAGCGGTGATGAGGCGGTGCAGGTCATCACCCACTGGGTCGAGACACACAGCCACTGGGGCGAGTCACTGCTGATTGTCACAGCCGACCACGGGCACTATCTGGTACTCGACCAGCCGGAGATGTTAATTCCACCAGCGGAGTGAGTACGCTCAGTGCAGTCCGCCGAATGGACCAGTTTGCCGCTTTGGGCTACCAGGGTGCTTCTGGCACAGGAGGTTCACGGGTGGGTATCTCTCGGCGGAGAACCACTTCCGCCTGCGCCGCCCCGGTAGGCTCCAAAGCGGACCAACCGAGGCCACCCCGCTCAACTATTACCCCCACGTGGGATGGTCGTGGGATAACTCGGCCTACGGTGGGGGACTCTACAATCACTTGGCGACACCGAACTCTCGCATTCCCGATTGTGTCTCCAGTACTGACCAATGCCCTCCCCCGCCCGGC
>JANOKO010000689.1:0-11256 GCA_031419335.1 Planctomycetota bacterium | reverse complement strand
CCCGAGGGAAAGCCGCCTCCCGAGAGCAGCAGCGGGGCCAAACTCCCCCAGTGGTCGCGGCCTCCGTTGGAATTGATGCGGGGGGTCCGCCCCATCTCTCCGCAGACCACCAGTAGAATCTTGTCGCTCAGCCCGCGCTGATGCACATCTTCCAGAAACGCCGACACCGCATAGTCGAGCGGGCTTCCCATGTACCGCATCCCCTCCTCGACTCCGGCATTGTTCACATCCGAGTGCATATCCCACACAAACGCCGTCGTCACCGTCACAAACCCGGCACCGCGCTCGCACAGCCGCCGGGCCAGCAACAGCAGTTTGCCGAGCGACTTCGAGTTGTCGACATAGTGGTTGTAGTTGTTCCACTTGCGACTGATCTGGTCGGGCCGCACGAGCGGTCCGGTGTCGTAGCGGGCGATCGTGGCGGGATCCTCTTTGCGGAAATCGAACGACTCGGAGACCCCGCCGAGCAGGGTGTCGAACGCCTGCTGCCGGACCGCGTCGACTCCTGAGCCGAGGCCCGACTTTTCGAGTCCACTTCGCAGCTGGTCCAGGCCGCTTAGCAGCGTTCGGCGGTCGTCGAGGCGATCGAGCGGCAGCTTCAGCTTGAGATTCTCCTGCATCGCTCCCGTTGAGCTAGGCGTAAACGGAGCGTACCCGCTGCCGAGGCCACCGGATGATTGGAAGTCGCCGAACGATTGTTCACCGGCCTCCGCTTCGGGGACAACGGCCTGCGGAAAGAGCATCGCATTCGTGGGCATGCCACTCTGAGGTCGATTCTGCCCCGCAATTCGCGCGTACAGCGACCCCAAATTGGCTCCGCCCGATGCCTTCCCCACGATCGGCTTGATGTCGTGGTTCGCGTCCCCCGTATGAAACGAGCGGACCACCGAGAACCGATCCGCCAACGATGCCAGTCGCGTAAACGTGCTGCCGAACGTCACGCCCGGCAGCTTGGTCGCGACCTCTCCGTTGACACTACAAATCCCGCCCGGGGCCGTCATCTTGGGATCGAACGTCTCAATCTGACTCGGCCCGCCTTGCAGGAACAGGAACACGACGGATCGTCCGGTCAACAGATGGTTCAGATCGCTGCCCAGGGCGAGTTGCATCGGGAGCCACGGGACAAGGGCTCCTCCCAGCGCCCATGTGCCCGCCTTCAGGAATTCCCGCCGTGAACTTCCCCGGCGATCGAACAGTGTCAGCATGGGCCACCCCGTGTGCCTGAAATCAACGATACATAAATACCATCTGATAGGATCGATGAGAAGCCGAAACGGGGATTTCATCGCAAAAGTCTGTAGTGGGTCAGTTTGAAACTGACGCTGGTTCTCTCGCGCGCGCGGGTGACGCAGGCACAAGAAGGACGCACGGGTTGTTCTCGATCCCAAGAGGGAATTGAGCGACAGTTGAACGCAGATGGACCCAGCGCGGCGTAGCCGCAACCAACGGGAAGCCATCAGCCAGAAAGCCACTCACCGTCGAGCAGACCTCTGCACCCCGAAGGGGTCACACAGCACAGCCCAGGGTCGCGACCATCGGTCGCGCACCCTTGGTGAGATCGTTCGCGGAGGACGAACCCTGAAAGGGTTCTACACGTCGCGAGCGGTGTGCAACCCCTTCGGGGTACCGAGGTCTCCAGGCCACCGATATTTGTGCAGCGGGCGCAGATTTCAGACGTGAGTCGTACAGATAAAACGGGAAGCGAGTCTGATCCCAGTGGCTGCTCGGATCTGGGTTCATCCGTGTTCAACTTCGCCGATTGCCACTGTCGGCAGAGGCCGCACCATCGAATGAGGGCTGATTTGGGGTGGCACCGGTGCATCGTGCGACTGTCGGTTGCTCAGGTGTGCATGGTCGCCAGAATCATCATGATCAGGTAGGGCTCGCCGAAGACATGATATGCGCTATGTGCGATCACGGTCGGCGTGAGACTGCGTCTTCCCAGAACGTAAAGCCAGGCGTGCAGGGAGAACAAGGCGAAGGACGGCAGAAAGCCAATCCACGAGAGATTCTGCAAGGAATGGTAAGAAGCTGAGCAGGCACCCGACGCGAAAATCTGCACCCATGTCGCCACTCGCGCCCGGTGCAACTCCGTCATGAAAAACCCCCGCATCATCGTTTCCTCACCCACGGCCATGAAGATGCCGAGAGGAATCAGCGCGAAGCGCACCCAGTTCAACTCCAACACGTCCACATTACCCAAAACATAACGCGACCCGAAATAACTGCCGTAGAGGTATGCCGCCGCGAGTACCACCGCCAACGCCAACGCCAGATTTGTCGTGGGCTGGCCCCAGCCCACGTCCGCCAGAGAGAGGCCGCGCGCCCGCTGCCAGCGGACAATCACCGCGAGAATGATGACCAGCGCTACGGTGAAGCCCACCTGCAGCCAGGCGGCCGCATGAAACAAATCGAAACGCGGACGCAAGTAACCGGCCAGCCAGACGAAGCACCCCAGTCCCGCCACGACGACGCCCAGCAGCGTGATAGCAATGGCGTTTCGCCACGCCGTGGGTACGGCCATGACCGACAGATTTGGAAGGTTGGAGGTCGATGGAGCCATGCGCATATCGTCTACGGATAGCCCAAACTTTGCATTGAATGTCTGGGTTGTCGTGTCACAGGAGGTTACGAAGGACTGTGTCTCTTTGGCAATCCCTCTTGTGTCTGGATGACACAGGAACAAGAGGGATGAGATGAGTTTGATTCTCTCTGTCAGCGCTCCTCTGTCCATCCTCGCGTCGCCGCGCACTCCAGGAGCTCTGAGCAGTGCCGGTAGGTTAGGCTTCGCTTGAGCGTCTGTAGGTGACTCGCATTGAGGTACTTGGCTGGTTGACGCCGTGCCACTCTTGTGGGGGAAGGACGGACGGACAGATGTGCCCGTCCTACACCAGAATCGGCAGGCCGGGGAATGACCCGTGCTGCACGGCTTGCGTCACGATTTCGCCCAGCAGAGTCGTCTGGGTGCAGTCGGTGACTTCGATCTTCGCGAACGTCCCGGCGAGGCGGGGGTTGCCTTCGAAGACGACGATGCGGTCGCAGGTCGTGCGGCCCACGAGCTGGATGGGGCCGGAAGAGGGGGGAGAGACGAGAGACGAGAGAGGAGAGCCAGAGGAGGGGAGGAGGAGCGGAGGAGACACCGCAAGGGGGAGACCGTCGAGCTGGACGATGTCGGTGTTGCACGAGCCGCAGTCGTCGTGGTCATGATCGTGGTCGTGACTCCGGGGGCTGACGCCGCCCGGCTCGCCTGCTGGCTCTCGTCTCTCATCTCTCGTCTCTCGTCTCTCCCCCACCACTCCCGGCATCGGGTACGACAGATTCGCGTCTTCGGCGGCCCGGCCATCGTTGCGGGTCAGGCCCTTGTTCGTCCACTTGCTCGGGCCTTCGACCAGCACCTCCACGCGGCGACCGATGAACTCGGCGTTGGTCTCTTCGCAAATCTGGTTCTGAATGTCGAGCAGTTCGTTATTGCGGCGGCGTTTGACATCCTCGGGGATGTCATCGGCCCACAGCTCGTCGGCCTTGGTGCCGGGGCGGGGGCTGTATTTGAAGATGAAGCTATTCTTGAAGCGGAACTCGCGGACGGCGTCGCAGCAGGTCTGAAACTGCTCTTCGGTCTCGCCGCAGAAGCCGACGATGAAGTCGCTCGACACCGAGCAATCGGGGAGCGTCTCCCAGATGCGGTGCATCATGTCGCGGTACTCTTCGACGGTGTACCCGCGCTTCATCCGTTTGAGGACTTCGTTGTCGCCGTGCTGAAGCGGCACATGCAGGTATCGCGACACCTTCGGCAGGTCGCGCATGGCCTGCAACAGATCGTCGCCCATGTCCTTGGGGAAATTCGTCACAAACTTGATCCGCTGGATCCCCTGCGTGTCGTGGATCGCCGCTAGCAGGTCGGCCATCCGGGACAGCTTGCCGTCGGCGGTGTGTTTGTAGCTGTTGACGGTCTGGCCCAGGAGCGTGACCTCGCGGACCCCTTGATTGGCGAGGGATTGGACCTCGCGCACAATGTCGGCGACGGGGCGCGACTGCTCCGGCCCACGGGTCATCGGCACGACGCAATAGGTGCAGAACTTGTCGCAACCAAACATGATCCGGGCGTACGCCTGCCACGGGCTGGGCCGCATCTCGGGGTCGCGCAGCGGGTCGTAGCTCTCGAATGACTGGGCGACTTCGGAACGCGAGCCTTCCTTTCGGTCGAGACTCACGGCAACCGTCTTCTTGCGGTCCCGCCGGGCTTCGTCGACCAGTCGCGGGATCTCGCCAAGCTGGCCGGTGCCGACGATGATGTCGACATGCGGGGCTCGCTGGAAAATCTTCTCCTGATCCTTCTGAGCCATGCAGCCGATGACGCCGATCACCTGCTCGGGCCGGTTTCTCTTCGAATACTTGATCCGCCCGAGCGAGGAGTAAATCTTTTGCTCGGCGTGCTCACGGACTGAGCAGGTGTTGAAGAGGACCGTGTCCGCCTCACCGATCTGGTCGGTCAGGGTGTACCCCTGATTCCGCAGGGCCGCGACGACGAGCTCGCTGTCGAGTACGTTCATCTGGCAGCCGACCGTTTCAATGAACAGTTTTCCGTTGTGCATGGGCGAGGAGAGGGATCTGAGGTGCGAGAAGGAAAATCTCTTGGGGAGAGCCGCTGAGCTGGCTCGATGTGGTACGTGATCGCACCACAGGGATTGTAGCGGACATCGTGCTGGCAGGAGAGCGGATTAGGCAGAGCCGAGTCTTCCGGAGAATGTCTGAGAAAAGACTGGGAACAACTCCGATCCGCGTTGTGGCTAGCAATGGCGGGCTGCCAGCGCTGATTCAGTTTTCGGACTCTCAACCTGATGCACACACTGCCTGATGTGGTGATGCATTCGGAATTGAATCCACAGCGAGTGCCGAGTTACATTCACGTTCTGTGTGTCCAGATCACGATCTTTGGAAGTTCCCGCAATGAAAATGTCACATCTTGTCATGGGCAATGTTCTGATTCGACTCTGTTTTGGGTTGATCTGTTCTGGCGACCCAGGGTTCCCACTCTTTGCCGATGACGGCTGGAAGGTGAAGCTGCAAGCGATCCTGGACGAGCCGACGTACAAGCATGCTCATTGGGGAGTACTCGCTGTCGATCAAGAGACCGGCGAAGTGTTCTTCGAACACAACCCTCAAAAGCTGTTTGCTCCGGCATCGACCACGAAACTCTATTCCGTGGCGGCGGCGCTGGACGAGTTGGGGGCGGACTATCGGTTTGAAACTCCTCTCTACCGACGGGGCGAGGTCAACGCGGCGGGTCAGTTGGATGGTGATTTGATCCTGGTGGCTTCCGGTGATTTGACCCTCGGGGGCAGGACGACAGCCGAGGGGACAATCAGCTTTCGCAACAGTGACCACACTTACGCCAACGGGGGCACCACGTCCCAGATTACGGACGAAAACCCGCTGTCCGGACTGAGAGACCTGGCACAGCAGGTCGCAGCTGCGGGCATCAAATCGGTCCAGGGAAACGTGTTGATTGATGAACGGCTCTTTGATCGGTCCGAATCATCCGGCAGTGGACCGGAGTTGGTGTCGCCCATTTCTTTGAATGACAATGTCGTCGATGTCGTTGTCACACCAGCCCAAGTCGTGGGTGCCCAGGCCGGCTTTGAGTGGCGGCCGCAAACAGCACTGCTCCATATGGATTGCCTGGTAGAGACCGTGGCTGCAGATGCGAAGCCCGAAGTCTCGGTCATCTGGTCCGGTCCAGGCCGAGTCGTGGTGCGCGGGCAGATTCCTCTCGGGCATGCGCCACTGCTCCGGATCGCCGACTGGTCCGATCCGGAGTTTCTGTTGAGGGGTTTTCTGATCGAAGAACTTTCTCGTGCCGGTGTCTCCGTCCAGGCTTCGCTGTTTGTTCCTCCACATTCGAACGCGTTACCGCTCAAGGAGTGGTACATCTCAGCGACACGAGTGGCCGTACTGAAATCACCCCCGTTCTCGGAGAACGCCAAGCTGATCCTGAAGGTCAGCCATAACCTGCATGCCAGTACGCTGCCTCTGTTGATTGCGGCCAAGCACGGCGAGCGAACTCTGGCCGCTGGTCTGAAACGGGAAGGAGAGTTCCTCCAGCGTGCGGGGGTCGACATTGCCACAATCTCATTTGGCGGCGGTGCAGGTGGAGCCAGGTCTGATTTCACGACTCCGACTGCGACCGTTCAACTGTTACGGCATATGGCGACGCGGCCTGATTTCGCAGCCTACTATCAGGCTCTGCCAGTGTTAGGGATGGACGGAACACTGGCCACCGTGGTGGATGAGTCCAGCCAGGCGCGGGGTAAGGTCCGGGCCAAGACGGGGACATTCTATCTGGAGAATACGCTGACGGGCCGCTGGATTCTGACGAGCAAAGCCCTCGCGGGGTATGTCGATGCGGCATCGGGAAGACAGGTCGTTATCGCCATCTTCGTAAACGGGACACACCTCGGCACGCCCGATGAAACGAAGCGCGAAGGGCGCACGCTGGGACGGATCGCAGAGACGATTCAGCAAGGGCTGTAAAGGCTGCTCGCCGAGGGAATACATTTCCGACCTTTGTGTTGCACTCACGCCGAGTGTCGATCATGCAGGGCTGGTTGCATGTCAGCACCGTTCCCGAGAGAATCCCCGGCTTGGCGCTGGCGGACTCTCCTTCAGGGTTCGGGAGCACGCCATTCCACCCGGTGTCCGATGAGCGTGCTGGATTCAATCTTTGACGTGGCCCAAAAACGTCGCGAGCGCCTGGGCGTTGGTTCAGCCCTTTGGGTCGATCGCGCTCACACGCGGGCAACAGTTCCAGCGACTGGGACGATGAGAGAAATCGGCATCTCTCGGCAGTCTCTAGGCGTGGCACTGCGGATATTGATGGTCCTCGCCGTGGTGGTATTGAGCGCCTCTCCCGTTCTGGCTGCGGAGGGGACTCCACAGGCAACGCATCGGCATTCATTACAGCCAGTCCATAGTACGGTCGCTGTGGTGTATTGTTTGGCGATCGTACTGGCTTCGGTGTTCGGGGGGGTTATGCCGAAGCTCGTGACGCTGACGCACGGGCGATTGCAGTTGCTCATTAGTTACGTCGGTGGATTGATGCTGGGGATCAGTGTGTTTCATTTGTTGCCGCATGCGATGGTGGAGTTGGGGGGGGGGCAACACGACGCGGCGATGGTGGCGTTGATGTGCGGCATGGTGACGATGTTTCTATTATTGCGGATGTTTCACTTTCACGACCACGGCACAGCCGAAGTGCCTGAGCCGGCTGGGCACGATCACGATCACGATGGGGGGCACTGCGGACCGGCGCTGGTCTCTGTGGAAATCTCGCACTCACACGGAGCGGGAACACATCGCGAGTTGAGTTGGATGGGTGTCTGCTTCGGGCTGTCCGTGCATTCGCTGCTGGATGGGATGGCGCTGGGAGCGAGTATGCAGGCCGGGGCGCATTCCCCGGGAGTGATGTGGGTCGGGTTCGGGACATTCCTGGCGATTGTTCTGCACAAGCCCCTCGATTCGGTGTCCATCGCGGTGCTGATGCGTGAGGGGAAGTGCCCTGCAAACTGGCGGCTGGCGGTAAACCTCTTGTACTCGCTGATGTGCCCACTGGGAGCGATCGTATTTCTGCTCGGATTTTCTAGTTGGACTGGACAGCACCCCGAAGTGGTGGGGTACACGCTGGCCTTTGCCGCGGGGGTGTTCCTCTGTATCTCTCTGGGTGATTTGCTGCCCGAAATGGAGTTCCACTCACATCATAGGATTCAACTGACAACTGCGCTGCTGGCCGGAATTTTCACAGCGTGGTTGATTGGACTCTCTGAACCACCCGGGGCTCATGATTCATCATGGCCGCAGCCGACCGTTTGGGTGCCTCCGCAGTTGTAATTCACACTCAGAGGGGGGGAACAGGCAGCAGGAGACTCACGCTGCAGGTGGGAGGGGGGACACAACACTGGGTTGGCCCGTGTCATCTTGCAGTTGCTCCCGGCGTTTCTGGAGGCGTTCTTTCAACGACTGCAACAGATGGTCTTCGCCGTGGGTTGCCAGAAAATCATGCAAGACCGCGACGGCCCGGTCGAGTCCCTCAGCGGCCTCTGGAATCCTCCCTCGCCCTTTGTCGAGGTCGGCCAATCCCGCCAGTGATTTGACGTATGCCACTTGATGGATATTGGTAGATGGATAACGTACTGCGAGAGGGCGCTGAATCGCGATCGCTCGGCGGTAGCTCTCTTCCGCAGTGTCGATCCGATTCGCAACCTGCTGAATTGACGCGATACGCCGCAGGGCAGTTCCCAGCAGCGCCTGGTATTCCGGAATCGAGGGAGATTCACTCAGGAGCTTCTCGCACAGCACAATGGACCGTTCCAGGCGACTCAGCGTCTCCTCATCCAATGCTTGCGGTGTGGCTGAGGCTCTGGGAATGCAGAGCAGATCAGCCAGTTCAAACCGATAGGTTGGAGACTGAGGATCAATCTCGCCGAGTACCGTCAAATGGTCGATCGCCGTTTGTAAGTCGAGGTTCGCCTGCTCAGATCGCCCTCGAAATCGATTTGCGGAGTATCGATTGCGATATGCCCGCGACAGCAGGAGGCGGACTTGTGAGTGTTCCGGATGTGCAGCCCAGAGTTTTTCCAGGAGCGCAACGGCCTTGTCCGAACCTTTATCCCAGTCATCGGGAGGTCGACGCCGCTGCGAACCGGGTCCACGTTCAGGCCCCCGGTCACGACCGCGGTCGGATCGCTCGCGATCCCCTTCGGGCCGATCCCGCTCTTCGATGCGTCGTGGCCGAGTGGTGTTGTCGCGATCCTCATCGCTGGCGCGTCGAGATTGACCAAGCCCGTTCGGTGGGGGCGGGGGACGGTTCCCCATATCCCGGAACATTTCGGACATCACCTCCGATGCTCCCGAGCGAATGAAGACGGTGTCTGCCAGAATCAACGACTGCCCTAGCTCGAGCTGGACTTCCAGTGATTCTTTGTCGGATGAGGTTTCCTCGAGTAATCGACACGCCTCATGGTGCGATCCGAACGCATCCTGGATTTGACCACGCTGGCTAAACGCCACTCCCAACCGATTCCAGGCTTTGGCATGGGCCAACAACAGCGGGATCGATGTCGGGCGACTCGAACGCAATGTCTCGTAGGTTTTCACACTCTCGGCGTACGATGCTTCCGCTTCTGCCATTCGTCCGAGCCGCAACTGGATATCCCCAATGCGGCTGCGAATGGCTGCCATCTCTGCGGTCAGGTCGGTTTGGTTTTGTTGTGCAAAGAGGCTGAAGAACTGGAGCATGCGCTCAAGCAGTACCGCATCAGCCGGGCTGGCCTCGACCGTTTCAGAGAGTGTTGCCGCTTCTTCTTCCGAGACAAGGGAGACCGGACTTCCTCGCGACGCGAGGTTGTCCATAATGTCTTCGAACGCTTGAATCGCGAGCGCCAAGTTGGCATTGGCCAGCTCCCGCTCTGTCTGAGCCTCCAGGGCGGATGCTTTGGCTTCCAGGGTCGATTGCTTCGCCAGTCGGCTCTCAATCTTTAACAGGTCAGCCGACTGACCGATCAGATCGGCAGATTTGCCGATTTTGTAATTCGCCACGCCCAACACTCCAATCAAAGAGATGAGGAGCAGTGCGGAGACGGTTCCCAATCCGGCGATGACTGGATTTTTGCGACTCCAGCGCCAGAAGCGTTCCACCCAGGTGATCGGTCGAGCGAGAATCGGACGGTCGTCCACAAAGCGGCGAAGGTCGGCTGCAAACTCGGCAGCGGATTGATACCGATGACCAGGGTCTGTGGCACAGGCTTTGAGCGTGATCGTTTCGAGGTCGCGCGGGATCAAGGGGTTGATCGCACGGGGTTTCCTCGGCAGCTCGCGCGTCTGCCGCTGCATAATCTGGCCCAGGGGCTCATCCGCAAACGCTGGCTGGAGTGTCAGCAATTCAAACAGGGTCAGGCCCAAGCTATACACATCGCTGCGGGTGTCGGCTTTGCCATGCAGTTGTTCCGGAGCGACATAGCGCAGCGTGCCGATGAAATCACCGCTGCGGGTGATGGTGTGGTCCTGGGTCTCCATCTTGGCGAGACCAAAGTCCGTGAGCCAGATCGACCCTGTGAGATCCAAGAGCAGGTTGGCGGGCTTCACGTCGCGGTGCAGAATCCCCAGGTGGTGGGCATGTTCCAGCCCCTGCGCCACATCGATCACCAGGCGGACGATCTCGTTCCAGAAGGCCCGCTGCTCACGGGGAAGAGGAGCAGCGGGCAGCGGGAGCGTGGTGGCCGTGTGCGTTAGGCTATCCGGTCGCGACTGCACCACCACGCGAGGAGGCCCCGAGGCCGCACTTCGATCCTGCAACTGCACCTGCAACAACGGCGACGGAAACGTCGACGAATCATCGCCCCCATCGGCGAGTGTGGCAGTGTCTTGGCCACTCGAAGGATGATGATCTGCAGCCGCCTCAGCCTGCAATAACTCTTGCACGGCCCCCATTAACGACAGCGACCCTGGCGTGCTGAGTGGTGTCGAGGGCGATACGCCCTGTCCTCCTCTCGTGACATCTCGCCAGGCCCGAATCAATCGATTCAGTGGCACTCCCTCGATGAACTGCATCGCGTAGAATTGCAGCCCCTGGTCCTCGCCCACTCCATAGATCGGGACGATGTTCGTATGGTGCAAGCGGGCTGCGACTTCGGCTTCCCTGCGGAAGCGAGCCTTCTGGCGGGCCGACATGCCCAATTGCGTGCCGAGAACTTTGAGGGCCACACGGCGATGCAATGACTCCTGCTCCGCCTCATAGACGACCCCCATACCGCCGCGACCGATCTCGCGAATGATCCGGAAATCGCCGAGTCGCTGCAGCGGCACTGGTCCGATGGAAGCGGCGGACCCACCCGACGAGAACACCTTGTGAACCTTTAACTGTTCCAGTTCCAGGACGGTCGGGAACAGCTCGCGAATCTCGTCGGCGAGGTCGGGATATTGGGCAGCGTACTCCTCGATCGACACACGTTCCCCCTGCCGGCGGCGGGAGACGAACTCCTCCGCAAGATGGCCGAGATCGTGCTGCTCCGAGGCTTCAAGCATCCTTGGGTCTTTCCAAAAAAGTCGAGAGTGTTCCCAACATCTCCTTGAGCCGTTTGAGTGCCCGGACGTACCGGATGCTCGCGGCTTTCACCTGGATGCCCAGCACCTCGGCCACTTCGCTGTTGGTCAGTTCTTCGAAGTGCCGCAAGGCCAGGATCTCCCGGTCAATCGGCTCCATCC
>JANOKO010000688.1:0-1771 GCA_031419335.1 Planctomycetota bacterium | reverse complement strand
GCATGGCGACCCCGTGAATCGGCAACTCGCCGAGTTCTGCGACCAACTGCGGGGCATGGTCTTCGTCCCCGACACTCGAACCGCCCGAGATCAGGATCACGTCCGCCCCCGCTGCCATCATTGCCTCGCGAATCCCAGCCGGGTCATCGGGAAGAATCTGCACGCTCTCGATCACTCCGCCGTCGCGCGGGATGAGTCCACGCAGCATGAACGAGTTGGCGTCGTAAATCTGGAACGGTCCGCGCGGTTGGCCCGGCGGAACGAGTTCGTTTCCGGTGAGTAGGATTCTCACTCGCGGCTGGCGATAGACCGGAAGTTCAGCCATCCCGAGCGACGCAGCCACAGCGACATCCTGGGGACGTAGACGGCGACCCATCGGCAGCACGGTTTGTCCGAGCGTCAGATCTTCACCGACTCGCGCGACATGCTTAGTGCGAGGGATCGCTTCGGTCACCTGAATGCCGGTCACCGTCGTCCGAGTATTCTCTACGGGGACCACAGCGTCCGCCCCGACGGGGAGTGGAGCCCCGGTCATGATGCGGACGCAAGTGCCGGGGACGACGGTCTCGCGGCATGGTCGACCAGGGTAGCTCTGGCCGATGACGCGGAACTCGGTCGGCGAGTAGTCCCCCGCGCCGATCGTCTCATCCGCCAGGAGGGCATACCCGTCCATCGCCGAGCGTTCGAACGCGGGCACGTTGATCCCGGCCACCAGCGGCTCGGCCAGCACGCGACCCGTGGCCTCGGTGATTTCGACCGACTCGACTGGCAAAGGAGCAACAACCAGATCGAGCCACGCCCACGCCTCCGCAACAGTACGCCGCGAGGCAAAGCCCCGCATGCGAACGTCACGATGAGAGGGAGTGGGCATCGGGGAGGGGGATTGTTGAGGGCTGAGGGTTGGGAGTTGAAGACATGACTCTGTTCTCGTCTTATCCCGACGGGATTTCAGCGAATAGCCGGTGGTCGAGCACAGCGACACCACAGGTCGGCGACGAGATGATCCCCCGTTATCCCGGCAGGGATTGTAGCCGCATTCCAGCAGACACCAATCCTCATGCCCGATCCCCACCCACAGCAGGCTGTAATCCCGTCGGGATAAGCACAGCGATCAGGGACTCTTTCCGGTGGTGGCGCTGCGCTGACCACCGGCTATGGGCTGGAATCCCTTCGGGATATGAGTTTGAGGTCTGACTGGCGCCTATGTCGTCTATTGCTCCGCGAAAGAACGCTCTTTCGCGGAGCGAAAGGCGACACACATCCTCACGCCGCCGGACCGTCCGGGAACAACTGTGATACGCTCGTTCGGTCGTGGATCGATTGGATCGCCTCGGCGAAGAGCCTCGCCACGGAGACCACCTTCACGTTCTCTGGCAGCGACATGCCTTTGATCTCGATCGTATCGGTCATGAACAGCTTCCGGATCGGGCTGGCGGCGATCTTCTCCCCCGCGTCGCGGGTTAAGACCCCATGAGAGACGGCGGCGTAGATCGCCTTGGCCCCCCGGCTCTGGCACACTTCGGCCATCGAAATCAGCGTGCCGCCAGTGATCGTGAAGTCGTCCACGATCAACACGTTCTTGTCCTTCACATCGCCGATCAGTTCGAGTACCCGCGCGGTCTCGGTGTGGTCGCGGCGGGTCTTGTTGCCGATGACCACCGGCACGCCGAGGTAGTTCGCAAACGCCGACGCACTCTTGGCGAACCACACATCCGGGCTGCACACCACGAGGTCGGTCAGGCCCAGCGCCTTGATGTGATCGGCCACGACA
>JANOKO010000687.1:0-9511 GCA_031419335.1 Planctomycetota bacterium | reverse complement strand
CTTCGAGCTGGGCTTCCATGGCGGAGAAGGCTACTTCTGCGTTGGCAGGTTCTTGACTCTCTGCCTGGACAGTCCGGGGCATTAGGAACAAACCGAGCGCGAGAACCCAAACGCACACACAATAAGTCGCCGATTTCTCCGAAATCGATGATTCGGTCCGCGACGCCACGGTCCGCATTCGCCTGCCGTGCCGTTCCGTCGATTTCGGAGAAATCGACGACGTGGACGGCCCGGCAAAAAGATGCACACAACGAACGGCAGGAGCGAATGCCATGTTCGAATCCAGAAAATCGGGCGGGGAAGGAGAATTGACTGCACGGGGGCCGCACTTTTGGCCGATACAATCGTTACAGGCAATACAACTTGACTCGAAACCCGCCAAACCGCTCGCCGATCGGCAGAGATGGTGCAGTGGCGTGCGAAAATCCACGTTTTCCGGCAGGAGCTGCGTGGCTGGCGACGAAATTGGGATTCCGCTCTTCACGCTTTCGAAGAAGCAGGGGTAACGTCTCTCTCAGTGCGGAAGCCACTGCGATTGAGAACCCGTGACCTGACGAATCGATCGTCGGCACAGATCCTTCAGAGGCCCAGACCGATTGACGTTTCGGTTGGACCAACCGTCCCGGCCTCGTCTGCCTTGCCACACCCGTCGACGCAGCAGCGGTTCTTAGACCAGTGATTCCGTGTCTCCAATGTTGTGGGTTTGTCTCCATTCTCCGCATGATGCGGTAGGAGGTCTCGCATGAAGAAGTATGTGCTCAGTGCTGTTGTGACCAGTCTGCTCGTTCCGTGGGCTTACGCCATGGACGGTGGGGCGGCTCCGGCAGTCGAAGTCGAAGTGCCAGCGGTGGAAACACCGGCTGTGGAAGAAGTCGCGGTGGATGTTGGTGAAGTCGCTCCGATCGAGGTCACCGCTCTCGAAGTGGAAGTCGGCCTCGAAGAGCCTAAGCCCGAAGTCGATCCGGGTGACCCCGTGCTCCTCGGTCTTCCCGAAGTCATCGAAGGCGAGTCGGGTACGACCGATGACAGGCCCGAGGTCTGTGAGTTCCCTCACGAGATCGTGGTCGATGGATCGGTCGATTGCCCCGTGGGCGGTGTCGATGAGAACGGGCACCAGGTGTGGATCGTGAGCGGCGGGGTCGATTCGGTTGAACTTCCGGTCGATGTGGACGGAAATCCCATCGCCGTGTGCTACTTCGGTGGCGTGTTCATGGAGCCGGTTGAAGGCGAAGCTATCGATCCGAACCTCGTCGATCTGGCCTCACAGAGTGGGATTTCGGTCGACGAGAACGGCAGGCCCCTCGAAGGCGAAGTCATCGATCTGTCCTTCCAGGGCGGGTCAACGACCTCTGTCGACGAGAACGGCGACCCCGTGATCTACTACTTCGCCGCAGCCAACGGCGAAGAACTTCCACAGAGTGCTCCCGTCGGAGGCGGTGGTGAAGACGAAGTCACTGCTGTCGAAGACTCCCCGATCCGGCTGCATGGCGACATCCAGCCGAACTTCCGCAGCAATCTCACCGACCGAGGGCCCGAAGCTCTCGCAGCCTCATCGAACGCCATCGTGGCCGAAGCTCCCGCCGAAACCCAACTGCTCAACGATGAGCAGCGCGGTGCCGTGCGGGGTCTGCGAAGCGACGAAGAGCCTGCCAAGCCGCGTTCTGGCATGAGCAAGCTCCTGTCAAAGTTCCGCAAGCCGAAGGCCGAAGTGACCCTCGCCTCCGCGACGACGACGACCGACAAGGCTCTGTCGTCGAAGCTGGCCGAAGTCGACCGCCTGCGGGACACCGCCCTGCGGACCGGCGACCAGAAGATGCTAGCCAAGGCCGATAAGCTCGAACGCGAGCTGCGGGCCAAGGCCGGTAAAGTGACGAAGATCCCAACCCGGACGAAGTAGTCCGAGTCATCGACTCTCTCTCAACTCCATTCGAACCACAGCCCAGGGGTGAATACCTCTGGGCTGTGGCATTCAATCGCGATGATCAAGCGGGCTTGGCATATCGAGCCATGATTGTCGTCCCACCCCTCACGGCGTCCCCCAGCTTCGCCACAATCTCCAGGCCCGGTTCATCGGGTATGACCAACTCCGTCCGCGATCCGAACTTAATCATCCCGAACAGTTCTCCACTGAGCAGCTCCTCATCCGGGCGGACCCAGCAGACGATCCGGCGGGCAATCGCTCCGGCGATTTGGCGGACGATCATGGGGCGGAAGGGAGCCTTGGTGCCTTGGATGCTCAGTTCGAGTTTCTCGTTGACCCTAGCGGACTCGGGGTTGAGGGCGTTGAGGTACTGCCCCTTGAAATAGGCGATCTTCACGATCCGACTGGCGATCGGCGTGCGGTTGGTGTGGACGTTGAAGATCGACAGAAATATCCCGATCTTGACTGCCGGTCCGCCGATGTATTCATCGTGTTCGATGCGGTCGATAGCAACCAGTTTTCCATCCGCCGGAGAGACGACCAAGTGGTCCCCTTCCGGGATGCGTCGCGGCGGGTTGCGGAAGAACCAGACGATCAAGATGCCGATCACCGTCAAGGTCGCGACCAGCAGCCAGACCGGAATCGCAGCCCACATCGGCAGATCAAACCGTCGTAGCGCCCAAGCCCCGATCGCTGCCCAACCGAACGTAAGGAACGAGTACACGAACAGCTCCGCCAGTCCGGGCCGTGCGAACGGAATCTTGTCGCGCCAGGCGAACGGGTCGTCCTTGCGGGACCACGAATACCCGCCCAGGTTGCGGTAATATTTCACGTCGCGCGAGTCGAGAACTTCATGCGGAGCCTTGTTCTCCGTCCCTTGCCGCAGCCGGGCCATCGCGGCGACGTATCCCTTGCGGAATGTTTTGAGATACCACCGTCGCCAACGGCCCCACGCCAGTTCGACCTCCATCACATCGCCGCCCCCGGGTTGGATCGAGGTGACCGACGGATCGAGCCGTTCGGCAGGTTTGATCGGGTAATCGGTGGGCATGTTCGGCAAACTTGTGTTCGATGAGGTCGTGGAAAGTGCGTGGATTGAATGAGGATTCTCATGTTACCACGGAGGCACAGAGGCACGGAGAAGGGTAGTTAATGAGCGGAAAGCCTCGAAGTATCACTCATTCTGGTGTGTCCATGTCGCGTCCCCTCTTATCCGTGCCTCTGTGTCTGGGTGGTGAACTGAAGCGTTTCTCCAGAAGCCCTCATCCGCATTTCAAGGGTCATCTGCCAGCTTGGTGAGCCGCCGCCACCATCGTTCCCGCGTATTCGCCCGCCCGGCGAATGACATCCACCGCGTTGGCTCCCGGTTGAGACATAGCTTCCAGGTGTCGCACGATCGCCGAACCGACGATCGCTCCGTCGGCCAGCCCCCTGATCGGGCCGAGTTGCTCCGGTTTGCTCAGCCCGAACCCGACCGCCAGCGGAAGGTTGGTCTCCTGCTTGAGCCACGTCAGTTGCTCGACCAGTGGAGCTGCCAGTGTCTCGCGAACGCCGGTCGTTCCGGCGACTGCGATACAGTAAACAAAGCCAGAGCAGTGCTGGACGATTTGACGGACTCGTTCCGGAGGCGTGGTCGGAGCAATGAGCTGAATCAGATCGAGGCCCGCCTTCGTCACGAGGCCATGCATCTCGGCGGCCTCATCCCCGGGCAGGTCGGGGATGATGAACCCGGCGAACCCGGACTCCTGGGCCTGCCTGATGAACTTGTCGATCCCCCGGCGAAAGATGATCGCGTACGACACCATGGCCACCAGTGGCGGCAGATTCTCGGTATCAAGGGACGCAATCTCGTGGAAGATCTGCTGCACCGTCAGCTTCTTGTTCAGAGCCCTCGTATAAGAGGACTGGATCACCGGACCGTCGGCGATCGGGTCGCTGTACGGGAACCCGACCTCGATCAGATCGACTCCGCGCGACGCCAACTCTCGAATCAAGGCCCCCGTCGTCGCCATATCGGGATCGCCCGCTGTCACAAACGGCATGAACGCCATCTGTCCAGCAGAACGCAGCTTGGAAAACGTTTGATCGATGCGGGTAGGCACGTGTTCAGCCAACGGGAAAGTTCCAGAGCGCTGCCCCCATGGCCCAGCGCGAACTCACCCACTGTAGCAGCATTCTCGGGTACTTCCATGCCAGAGAACAGTTCCAGATGACCCGCCTGTGTGAGCATCACACGATCTGCCCCGGCCATCTATGAAGAACGGATTGTCAAGCCGGGTGGATACAGAAAATCGTTCCGGGCCGGTGTGTGGAGTTTCTCCTGGCCGTCGGTCTCGGTCGGTGCGTCCCCATCGCCCAATGCGAACTGGCTGCGAACGGGTGGAGGATTCTCTAGCCCGAGGAGGAGGGCGGGCGGAGTGGTCCAGACATCGCTTTGAGTGTCTGGACCACCCAGCAAACATCAAACGTGCTTGACCACGTGACCAAAGTCAAGCGAGTTTTCCGGCTCGACCCCCACTGTTCTTCATAGGTTCACCCTGCCGTCCGCCACGGCGAGTGCGAGTCATCCATCCTGACGTGTCTGGCCATTTTTTATGGCGACTGGCCCGCAAACTTCGCAGATGCTCAAAGCGGCACCGTAGAGGGCGCGGGGGTTCGCGGTGGACAGCGGTGAGGCCGGGTCAGCTGTCGTCGCGGGCAGTGTATAATAATGCTAGAGTTCCTGGCGTCCTGAGAACTCTCGCGAGTCACATGTTGGACCAGGCCGGGGATGTTCGCGTCTTCTTCATTACAGTTGGTGAATTTCTCTTGAAGGTGTTTGTATAACGTCGGCTGGCTGTCCTTGGCGGATAATATATAGTCCTTTTCGCGATCCAGAATCGCCTGAGCCGTTTCGACTTGGCAGTGCATCGCATCCATCGTCACGGTGGCTCCTGCCAGCTCATGCAGCTGGAGCAGCACCGGCACAGCGGGGATCTCGTTGGACTTCCCGTCGACCAACATCTGCCTTAAACAGAGCCGCGTCTGGGCCGCATATGCGGTCATTAGATGCAGCGGAGACTGGCCCGAAGCTGTGTCGTATGAGCCGCGCACGTCCTTGCCTTCGATCGCGACTCCCTTCCCTCGCAGGCTACCCGCGAACTCATCCACCCAACCATGCATCGCGGTCAGGAACTCCTCCGTATCGAGCCGGGCAAATACGCGGCCTAATGTGTCGAGACTGGCCACCCCCTTCTTGAGTGGAATGAACTTCTCGAACCACTTGTACTAGGCCATCGCGAACCGCTCGATATCCGCCCACCCCTGGGCTCCGCACATCGTCGCCGTCATCGCAATAAAGATCATCTCGACCAGATCATAATTCGTCCCGCGATCCACCCGAGGATCGGTCACATGTGCAAAATGATTGTCGATCTTACACAGCAGGTCCGTCGCCATCGCTTGCCCCTTCGTCGAATCCAGGCAAAATCATTTGCCCCCCTTGACGAGGATGACTCTCATGCAATGATTAGACCAATATGCGGGACCGACATGCGATTGCCCTGCACCAGGAGCCCAGCCTTTCAATCCCCCTCTCCGCCATTATTCCCCGACTCGCGCCACCATTTTCAACCTGGCTCAACAGCGGGTGCGATCCCGCGTCATTATTGAACTGCCTGTATGGGAAACGGTCCTCGTCACTCGCTCAGCCAGCCGGTTCTTTCGGCAGGTTCCGAAACATGGCTGATGCCTCGTAGACCGCGCGCCGGAGGCGGTTGATGCCTCCCAGGGGGCGGTGGGCTTCGAGGCCATCCCAGGGCGTAAAGACCAGGCGCTCACAGCGCTCCCGCAGTTCGGCGGTATCAAACACTTGCAGAGGGATCGTCAGCGTCGCGACATGCACAAACGGGAATGTCTCCAGCCAAGTGTGCGAGGCATTCTCGATGTCGACATCCGGATTGATCGAATCCACGGGGCGAACTTGGACCTCGAAATGAAACACGACATCTCCCGCCGCTTTGTCTTGCAGGCGTTTGACCAGGGCTGTGCGCAGATAATCGGGGTCGGCGACATTCGGTTCTGCGGTGGAGCGAGCGGTGGGACGCATGCGGAATCGCATGACCTGATCTGGCCCCAGCAGGAACGGCGCAGCACTGAAATAATCGTTGTCGACTGGACTGGCGGGGGGCGGTTGAAACGCGGGCGGAACGGCGGTCACGCTGGCTGATCGGATACGGGCGACCAGTCCTGCGGTCTCCAGCGCTCGTTGTTGAGACGCTGTGGGAGCTGTGGTTCCGGGAGGGGGAAGTCGTTCTGCGAAGAACGGTCGGGCATCGTCGTTGTGATCCACCAGCACCCGGCTCAGAACCTCATAGTCCTCCACATTGGCAAAGGCGAAAGCCGGTTGGTTGACCATCAGCCAATCTTGCGTTGCGACCTGCCCGTGAATCGGCCCCAGCGTCGGCCCCTCCACTCCCAAGAGCTTGATCGCCATTCCCCGACTGCCGTGCGCTGGTGGTCCCCCGCCTGTGCCGGGGGTGGAATCGGGAGTCACCAGGGTGGCCGCATTCGAAAGGCACATCACCCGTGTGGAGAAAATCAGCTTCACATGGCATTACGGAAAGGTCTGGCAGATCCCGTAGGTTTCGCGGCTACGCTCGAGTCCCCGTGCCTTCGCGTACAGGGCCGTGGGTGGCAGATTGGTCTGGGTTGGCCAACCAGAACGCCAGGACCGCCCAGACGCAAAACAGTGCGATCGTGGCGAAGCCCAACTATTTTGAGGTTTCTCAGAATTCCGTGTCGCCAAAACGGTCAGTATTTGGAAAGCCTAATAGTAGGGGGACTCGCTTTCGTCACTCGGGCGTTCGGGTCGATGATCGTCGATGCAAGAATGTCGAGATTCTTTCCGGATTTCTTAGCCACCCCCCACCTCTCGTTGGTAGCTCCATAATAGGGGGACTGCGAAACGCACCATGCAGGCAGGAACAGCCAACAGCAACGATTCTCAAAAAACCTCCGCCGCCCTCCCTCGAAAATCGGTAGATCAATAGTAGAGGGACACGCAAATGACATTCGCTCGTTCCCGGTAGCTCGATTCCCGGTATCCACCAACACACATCGGCCCAGGCCCTGTCGTGCCCGGCCACAACTTCGTTCCTATTGGAGGAACCTGATTTGACCACTTCCACCTCGGAACCTGCCGGTCCCACTGCGTCGGATGACGCTGCAGTTCGTGTCGGCAAGTTCCTGTTCACCATTGCTCAATCTGACAAACCACCCAATGACGACGTTCGTGTCCGTGCGCTGACCGCTTGGCTGCGAGCGACTTGGGAAGCTGACCAACGAGAGGAGGCCCGCGTTGACGTATGCACTACCGCCTGACACCGTTCAGTTTTACAACGACAGTCTCGACTTCCCCAAGACGCCGCTGCTCATGGAAGCGGAGCGAGCGTACCGCTTTGGGTTCATGGCAGCTGCCGCTGCGACCTCTCGCTGGCGATCACCGGATGAGGAGTTCATCGAATCGCTCCGGCGGAGCCGCAAGGACATGCGGCGGCGAGCTGAGGTTCTCGTCCCCTCGTCGGTGCTGTTTGGTAATCCCGACATGGACAGCGATCAGATCGTGTACCGCGCGGGTCACGATGTGAATGCCGCCAACGCTCGCGGCAAGCACCAGGCTGTTGAGATCGCTCGCCAGTGCTGGGAGGCGCTGGAGGACGAGGGCTATCCCGAGGAGCAGCTCGCCCCGCTGGTCCTCGGTCCGTGGATCGCCCAGGTTCGCGTCTGGGCCAACGAGCCGATCGAGCCCAATCGCATGATCCCGCCTCCTCGCCCCGAGGAGTGTATTCCCGAGGCGAACCGCCTGCGCCTGGATCAGCTGCGAGCGGTCCTCGAAGAAGATTCTCAAGAGGCGATTCCACCCTCAACCTCAAAAGCTGTGAGGCAACCGGTGAATGAGAACTCTGACGGGCGTCCCCCTGTGATCCAAGTGCTTCTGCAATCCGGCGAGACGATGAAGAACATCGCCCGTCTGAAGGTCGGGAAGTCGTGGCTGGTCACCGAACTGGTCTGTGACACGCTGGAAGGAGGTCGACATGACGGTTGATCGAATCTCATTACTCGACTGGTTGCTCCCGCATTGCGAAGCGGAGACAGCCAGTCTGCTATATGCGAAGGGGGCTGCGGACGGCCCCGGCTGGGTGAACGGAGCGGAAGATGTGATCCGTGCGGTGACGGCATTCCGGGCAGGCACACTGACGAGCGAAGAGTTCGCTTCAATCACGCAGGACGGCAGACACTACTCGATCACTGGAGCGACGCGACTGGGGCTGGTGCCGCATCGCGATGGTCGAGTGAGTCGGTTCTGCTGCGACTTCGACGACCATGCGGGCGATGGCGGGAACGTGCATCTCGCAGCTGCCATTGATAGCTTCCTCGGAGCGGAGTCGCTCCAGTTCACCAGCAAGAGCGGTCGTGGTCTGCACTGTTACTATACCCTGGCGGAACCCGTCTCTGTGGAGCAGTTCGTGGCGTGGGCGAAAGCCTGGGGCTTCAATCGGCGAGGGGATATCGAGTGCTTCCCCAAGTCGGCCAAGCGCACGCAGGTGTGGCTGCCGAACGATCCGAACGAAGAGGGCGGCGATGTCTGGCGAAGCGGCACGTTCGAGTCTTGCCT
The DNA here is from genome assembly GCA_031419335.1 of Planctomycetota bacterium. Classification (GTDB taxonomy): domain Bacteria; phylum Planctomycetota; class Planctomycetia; order Planctomycetales; family Planctomycetaceae; genus TH-plancto1. The sequence goes on along the minus strand of JANOKO010000687.1, from coordinate 935 downwards.
GATCCGCGAGCTTCCTGCTGAGCCGTCGCGGCGGTTGAATCAGACCACGCTCAACTTCCTGCGAGGCTTCGTCGCGCCCGGTTGGCGGAACGATGAACTCAATCGGGCGGCCTATCAGTGCGCCAAGCAGCGGATCAGTGAAACCGAAGCCCGCACGCTCTGCGAACGCGGAGCGGAGCTGTGTGGCCTCCAAGCGGAGAAGCCGGACGAGACGCGGGCCACGTTCACCAGTGGGTATCGGGCCGGAGCGGAAGAGGTTCGGCAACGGCAACCCAAGATCACGGACGACCGTCTGGCCGCTCCCGATCTGCTGCGTGGGCTGGGTTGCACGGACTATGGCAACGCCCAGCGGCTGGTCCGTCGACATGGAGCGAATCTGCGGCATTGTTACGACTTCAACCAGTGGCTCGGCTGGACCGGCACGCACTGGTCGTTCGAGCCCGCCGTCGCAGAACAGCTCGCCAAGGAGACCGTGCTGAGTATTTACGCCGAAGTCGGAAAGCTGGTGGATGCGAAGGAGCGGGAACTGCTGCACCATCACGCAGTCGTGTCGGAAGCCGCTTCGCGGATTGGGGCGATGCTGGCCCTGGCCCGCAGCGAACCTCACATCCCGATCCGGCCTGATGGCCTGGACCGCGACGTGTGGCAGCTCAACTGCGCCAATGGCACGATTGATTTGCGCACAGGCACGATCGGACCGCATCGCCGCGAGGACTTGATCACACGCTGTCTGGCAGTGTCGCATGTTCCGGGTGCGGACTGTCCTCGCTGGCGAGCGTTCCTGCGGAGGATCATGGATGACAACGCCGATCTGGTCAGCTTCGTCCAGCGGGCTGTCGGCTACACCTTAACGGGGTCGACCGCCGAACGCTGCATGTTCATCCTGCACGGAGGTGGCAAGAACGGGAAGACCGTGTTCCTGGAGGGGCTGCGGC
>JANOKO010000686.1:0-9122 GCA_031419335.1 Planctomycetota bacterium | reverse complement strand
TGCGAGTCCGTCGCGACCCGTCCGACGCTGCCGCCTGGCGCATGCTGGGACGCATGCGGATGCAACAGGACGACTGGAGTGGTGCCATGATCGCACTTCGAACAGCCGTGAAGATCGATTCCTTCAGTGCGGCTGCTTTCTATGACTTCGGAGTGGTCTCCTACGAACTGGGAGAAGAGGAGCAAGCTGCCGGGGCGATGCAGCGAGTCATCGCCCTCGCTCCCGACAGCGAGTACGCCACTGCCGCCCGGATGACCCTGGAGAAGCTCACCGCCAGTGGAGTCGTCTCGGCCAGCTATGAGGTCCGCAGCTTCGATGGATCCAACGACGCCCCGCTGATTCGCGATCCGCGCGACGCTGAGGAGACGGAGAGTTTCTTCAAGACGTTGAAGAAGGATCTCGACCTGCGGATCGATTTCGGCACGCAGTGGAATGACAACGTCTCAATGGCCTCTTCGAGCCGGGAACTGGTCCTGGGGAATCTGGCCAGTGCGCAGGCGAACACGTCTCTGTCGGCCCGCTATATCGCGATTGCCTCTGATCGATTTCGCTTCGGCCCCACGCTCGATGTCGACTATACCCTTAATGAGATGAACTTTGACCGTTTCAACTTACAGAGCTACAAGGCTGGGGCCTTCGCCGATGCGATGTTCGAGTGGGACGACATCAAGATCAAGCCGCGCGTGGCTTACTCGTTTACGCATGACCTGTTTGGAGGCAATACCTATGGCCGCCGGAACACGCTGGCCACCTCGGTGGGGTTTGTCTGGATGCCGACACAGATTACCACTGCCTATTGGTCAATCGACTCTAATAGTATCAAGAATCGGGGCCTCGATCCCACGATCACATCGCAAGACGGAGTCTCGAACACGGTCGGCGTGCTGCATGATTACGTCCGTCGGGAGTCCAAGTTCCGCACCTTCCGCATCGGAGCTGACATGTCCCATGTCGACGCCGAAGGGAGCAACTACCGCTACAACGGCGTCTCGCTCTATTCGCAAGCCGTGGTCGTCATCGTGCCCAAACTTCAGCTCACCGCACGGGGCGGGTGGGCCTTTCGCGACTACTACGACTTTACGCAGACGCCGAGTCGCAACACGCACATTTTCCGCGCTGGGGCCGAGCTGCGTAAGTATTTCGATCACGGGCTCTCCGCCGCGTTGGTGGGCCAGTACGATGACTTTCATACGAAGAACCGTAATTTTCGCACGGACCGCTTCCTCACGGGCGGCGTCGTGACGTGGGAGTATTGAGGGACGTGCGGGCGATTCCAGGGCCGCGAGTCGCTCGCGACGCCCCGAACGTTTGGCCATACTGACGAGGGTCTCATTCCTGATTCCGTCGATCAGAGCTTCACGTCTGCCCTCGCCAAGACATCACTGAATCTGATGTCCGAACGTCGGCACTCGCACAAGGGCCATGGACACTATGCGTGCGAATTCTGAGGGTCCGGTCATCCTGGCAGCGTTTGCCAACGATGCTGCAGATGCCACCCACTTTCTGAGGAACCTTTCCAAAGAGGCCCAGCGCATCCAAACCGCCTGGGAACCCGCACAGAAGTTGTGTCAGCTCATTTTGCTCCCCAGTGCGACGCTCGATCAGATTCTGGATGCCTTTCAGAAGTACCGAGACCGGGTGGTGATGTTTCATTATGCAGGGCATGCGAATGGGTTTGAGTTGCTGTTGGAGTCGGCGTCGGGGGGGGTGCATCGAGTGGGGGCACAGGGGCTCGCTTCGTTCCTGGGCCAGCAGCAGGGATTACAGCTCGTCTTTCTGAACGGCTGTTCGACCGAGCGGCAGGCGGAGGATCTGCTCAATGCCGGGGTTGGGTGTGTGATCGCGACGACGCAGTCGATCGATGATGGGGTCGCCACCGATTTCTCAGCGAGGTTCTACCAAGGGATCGTCACGGGAGCCGCATTGCAGTCGGCATTTGCTGAGGCAACCGGCTCAGCCCAGGCTTCCAGTGGCGGCTCGATCGACCGCTTGATCCGCCGTAAGGAGGAGCAAGTCGCCACTCACGTCGAGGGGCGCTGGCCGTGGCTGCTGAAGTTCAAACCGGGTGCCGAGCGAGTGGCGCAGTGGAGCTTGCCCGAGGCGGCGGGCGATCCGTTGTTTGGCTTGCCTCCCGTCCCGCAGCGCGAACTCCCTGAGTCGCCGTATCGCCACTTGTACCGATTCGAGGCCGAACACGCAGAGGTGTTCTTTGGGCGCGGCCATGAGGTTCGCGAGCTGTACCAGCGCGTGACGGCGAGCGACGCCGCCCCGGTCGTGCTGTTCTATGGCCCATCTGGCGTCGGCAAATCGTCGCTGCTCGATGCGGGGTTGATTCCGCGATTGGCAGGGAAGAATGAGGTGCGATACGTTCGTCGCGATCCGGCGCTCGGGCTGGGCGAGACGTTGCGATCGGCGTTCCCGAAGGAGGTGCAGAACCTTTCCCGCCGCGATGCGTGGATGGCCGCCGAGAAGTCACTCGGTCGCCCGCTGGTCATCGTCCTCGATCAGGTCGAAGAGGTGTTCACCAAGCCACACCCTCAACAGCCGCAGGAACTCGCCGAGTTCGTGCAACTGCTGCGACGAATCTTCTTGGCTCCCGATCATCGGCCCCAGGGGAAGCTGATTCTGGGGTTCCGGAAGGAGTGGTTCGCGGAGATCGACGAACTGCTGGCCGATGCCCAGGTGCCGCGTTCGCGAATCTTCCTGGAACGTTTGAGTCGCAACGGAGCGATCGAGGCGATCACCGGACCGGTGGATGACTTGCGACTCGCGAGTCAGTACCAGTTGAAGATCGAAGACGGTCTCCCCGAAATCATTGCGGATGATTTACTGGCCGACCCCGACACGCCCGTGGCCCCGACGCTCCAAATACTGCTCACCCGCATGTGGTCGGAAGCCACGCGCCGCAACCGCGAGCACCCGACATTCGATGCCGATCTCTATCAGTCGCTGCACCGCAACGGGATTCTCCTGGATGACTTCCTGCGACAACAGACCGAGCAGATTCGGTCCCGGCTCCCCCGTGCCGTCGAAACCGGGTTCCTGCTCGATCTGCTGGAGTTCCATACGACCGCCATCGGCACCTCGGCGGAGCATCCGCTCTCGGTGCTGGAGCAGACCTATGCGGAACAGGCGAAGTCGGGGCTATTGAGCCAGACGCTGAAGCTGTGCGAGGAGTTGTATTTGCTGACGTTTTCGGGGACTGCCATTCCTGCTCCACCCCCTCACCCCGGTCCTCTCCCCCCCAGCCACGTCTCCCCTGTACTCCACGTCGCTCGTGGGGGAGAGGGAGCAGAGACTCACCGCAGCTCGCGGCTGTTGCACGACACCCTGGCCCCACTGATTCGTGCCCGCCACGAAGACTCCGACCTCCCCGGCCAGCGCTCGCGACGCATCCTCAACAACCGGCTCGTGGACTGGCTAGAAGGCAAGACCGGCATACCGCTCGACTCGAAAGACCTCAAAGAGGTCGAATCCGCTCTCGAAGGCACCCGCAGCTGGTCTCCGAACGAACAGCGATTGGTCACCGCCAGCCGCGAAGAACGGGCCTCGAAGCGGAAGTGGTCACGGATTTTTAAGGGGCTGGGTGCTGCGGCATTGGTGGCGATTGTGATTGCGGGGGGAGTGGCCTATTGGCAACGGGGCGAGGCGATCGCTCAAAAGAATGTGGCCGACGGCCAGACAGAACTTGCCAAGCAAGAAACTGCAAAGGCTCTTCTCGCCCAAGCCGATGCCGACCAGCAGGCCGCCACTGCCCGCAAAGAGCTGGCCCTCAGCGAACGCCGGATGGGCGTCTTGACACGGGATTTGGATCAGGAGTTCATCAAGTCGGCCCATCACTTCGCTGCCTCGGCTGCGACCACCGACGAACCGCAGCTCGCCGCGACGATGAGTTTTGCGGCTGGTCAATCGATTACTGGAGTCCGCCTCCTCGACACACTCGAACATCGGGACTTTGTCCACGAAGCCTGGTTGCTGAAGACCGGTGACCTCGTGACATGGTCCGGAGAAATGGGAAACGCCACCGTACTCACGCGGTGGCCAGCTCGCGGTGCCCCCGTGGAGATTGCCCTGGTCAAGCATCCGGCCCGACGCGTGGTTCTCGCGCCCGATGAGTCTGTCATTGTCGTGGAGTTGCCCACGGAAGAGATCCAGGCCTTCGATCTTTCTACCGGTCAGGAGCAGAAGCCACCCGAGGGGTTATCACTGGCGGAATATCAACCTCCCACCTGGGATCGGTCGGAGGTGAAGCAACAGCTCGATGATCGGGGAATGAAGTTCACCGTGCCGTTCACGCCTCAGATTTACGGGGTCTCTTTTGCGGTGAACCAGCCGCATGTTTTAATCTGGACCGCGAAGACGGTTCCCATGCCCTTTGGGTTTTTGGGAGTCGTCGACAACCCCACGGGGTTCGCGCAGATTTGGAATATGGAAGTCCGGGCTCCGGTGACACCGCCGCTGAAACTCGGGACTCCGCTCCGCGGGGCCAAGTTCGTCGATGGCGACCAACAGCTGTTGATGTGGGCGGAAGATGGTCGCGTCATGCTGTGGGATGTTTCCCGAACCCGCCGCATCGAGAATGTCTCAAAGAGTGACAGTGCCCCGAGCGTTGAACCTCAATACGTCATCGCACTGCCGCCCGAGGGATCACGTCAAGTCTCGTGGAGTTCCCAGGGGTTCTGGCTTCAAGAGACCGCGACTGGTGAGCAGCATGGTTCCCTCTACAGGCTCCCCGGAGTGTTTGGGGTTCAACCATCACGAGACGGGAACAAACTGCTGGGATGGGGAGGGTCCACGGGACAACCCGGATCGGGGAGCGGTGGTTTTGTGTCTCTCTGGGACACCCGCACGCAATCGAAGTTGATTCCGGACCTGCGGCATCAAGTCGCTGTCGGCAGCGCGAGGTACAACCAGAGCGAACGCCGCATCCTGACCTCCACCTGGGTGGCGGAACCCGGTTCGCAGCGTGTAGCGTCGGTACATTTGTGGGATGTCGAAACCCAGCTCGAACTGATTCCCGCGATTCCGAATCTGAACAACTTCGCACTGTCCGCGGAATTTGGTCCCGACGACCAATCCCTGACCGTCCAGACCTACCAAAGGGTCTCGCCTGAGAACATCACTTACGTCACATATACACACGACATTTCTCCCGACCCGACCCTCGATCCGAAAGACCCTCGGATCGACATCGTCATCCGGACCGGCACGTACGTGACCCGACTGGGTGAGTTAAAGTTCCTGAACCGTGAGGACTGGAAACAGCTTCGCGACAGTCCACGACGACCGACGTATGAGGAGTGGATTCAGCGCGTTGACCCGAAACAATGAGCTGGTCAGATCATGCCGATCGCGAACTCGACGATCCGCCAGTCGAGCCAGCGGGTATCGGAGTCGGCGTGTCCGTGTCCCACGTACCCGAGGTGTCCACCGCCGCGCGTGACGGCCAGTTGCACCGACTCCGGCCAGTTCGCGCGTTGCTCGTGGAACATCTCCACCGGGACGAGCGGGTCATCCGCAGCGGTTAGGATCAGGGTGGGGATTTTGATGGTCGGGATCCGGGGCTGCGCGCTGGAGTGCTGGTAGTACGACGCGGCATCGGGGTAGCCTCCGTGCGGGGCGGTGAAGCGGTTGTCGAAGTCGTAGAGCGTGAGGGGCAGCGGATCGGGTAGTGCGGCGAAGTCGGGGCGGAGAGCGACCTGCCTGCGGACGTGTCCGATCAGTTCCTTCACAAAGTGCTGGTCGTACATGCGGTTCAGGGGGCGAACGAGAGTCTGAATACTCCGGGCCAGGTCGATCGGGGGGTTGATGGCGATGGCCCGTTGCACCTCACTCGGGACATTCGAACCTTCCTCGCCCAGGTACTTGAGCAGCAGGTTGCCGCTGAGCGACATCCCGAAGAGGGTCAGCGGGGATTGGTGAGTGGGTCCGTTGCCCGGACCCCCAGGTCCGGGCGGAACGGACGTGGGCGTCCGTTCTACGACAGGCACACGGCACCACTCGATGACCGCGTGGACCGCCGCCTCCAGATCGCCCGACCTCCCCGCGTTGTAGGGCAGACGCGCCAACCCCGCTCCGGCTCCACAGCTCCGAAGGTTCAACCGAAAGACTCGCACCCCGCGCTGGACCAGTTTGTCAGTCACCCTCACCAGAAACGGGTTGCGGGCACAGCCACCCAGCCCGTGCATCATCAGCATGGCGGGATCGCCGGGCTGCCAAGCAGAAGGCTGGTTATCCATCGCGACCAGAGCGTCTCCATCTGGAAGTGTGATCTGCCGAGGAACGCCTTGTTCGAGAGCCTGCGGCCCTTTCCAGAACGCTGCCGAAAGCGTCTGTGCGTGTCCCCCCGGCAACCACCATGCGGGGCGGAAGTCGCGGAGTCGGGCAACCCACTGGGGATCTATCATCGGGAGTTGGGGAGATAGCTACCTTCGCCAGAAGGTGGGCGAGCGGGTTCAGCGTCATCGGCCGGGATCGACGAACGTCGAGACTGCCTCATTCGTTCGGGACGGGTTCCCAGTCCCCCACGTTCTGGCGAACGTAGCTACCGGTCAGTCCCAGTTCGTGATCTGCATCCCGCGTGTGATGGGCAGGCCATCGGGTCCGGGAAGCAGAACTTGCTCGCTCAGCGTGCCGCGTGTCTTCACACCGAAACGGGTCTCGTTGAGGATGCCATCAGCCAGTTTGTCAGCCTTGAGTCGGTCATAAACCTCCTTCGGCACTTGCTCGGCCCACTGAGTGACCGTCTTGGAATCCCCGATCTCCGCGTTCCTGATGGTCTGGGACAGGATGTGACCGTCCTTCGACCGGGCTTCGACGATCACGTAGTAACTCAGTGCCCCCGGGCCGCCTGCTTCCCAATGGCGAGTCACTGCGCTGTCGCGCCCCTCTCCGGTCACGATCTGGAGTTGATAACTCGATTCCAAAGTGGCCAGTAGCCCTATCATGCGTTGTTTCGATTGCTGGATCGCGAAGACATCTCGCGAAGCCTCGACCGCGTGGAATTCTTTCGTCGCCATGTCCACAGCCTGGATGGCAGCCTCATCCTGGGCAAGAACATTTAGCCGGTCGAGAACGCTGCGGGCCTCCTGTTCCGCCTGACGAATGGCTTGCGTGGCCCGAGTCTGAGACGACCAAGGCATGGCCGGATTGAAGAACGCCAGCCACACTCCCAGCCCGAGAACTCCAACCAGTGCCAAGACGCTCAACACCCGGACATGCCACACATACAACTGAGCCAGTAGCCTCTGGAACCCCCACGGCGGATCGCGATAGATGTGCAGGTTGTCAAAGTACAACTGGATCGCGGTGTCGACCTCGGCAGCCGTTACGTTGTCCCCTGCGACCTGAGCTGAGGCGATCAACCGCTCACGAATCTTGGCCCGCGTCTCTTCGATGTGGAACTGCTGCTCCACCGTCAACTGCTCCTCGCGGACCGCGCGGGCCACGTCCATGATCTGCAGCATCTCGTGGAGGCTGAGAGGAGTGTCGGTGGATGGCGGGGCGGGTGTGCTCAAGAGAAACAACGGAAGTCAACGAGAAGCCGAGTTCGGATGGGCGATGAGGCCAGAACTCCCCTCAGTCTGGTCGGGGAGGGGCGGAAATAAAAGTGAGCGGTCAAGGCGCGAGGGGACAGGCGTGTGCATCCCAAAAACAGGCTACTGTTCGCCCCAGCCTTGAAAGGCCCAGTGACTCGGGTGGGGAATCGTCTCATGGGCATGAATCGTTGATCTGCATCGGCGATCAGTCATTGGCCCAAAACTCCCCAAAGCACGGCCAAAACCACAGCTTGGGTGACTTTCTCTGATCGGAATTCAACGGGGGCTTCGCGGTCATTGCGTAGTCCCCGATTCCTTTGCTGACATTACGTAATCCCTGGATCAATTCGGGCAGTTTGGAATAGGTGATCCCCAGGTTCATGCGATCTCCATCGGCATCGATCGCAAACTGCTGCAATTCATCACGGTCCGGGCCGATGGTCAGTCGCCACTTCAGGAACGAGCGGCACTTCAATGATCCCGAAATCGGATTCGCCTGCTCGGAGCGAAGGGGAGTCAGCGGAATTGTCCGCGTGATGCCTGCGTCGGTCAGTTTCAGGTGCTCCAGCCACTCGATGAGGACGAAGCACGAATCGGGACGCGCTGCGAGATGGAAACCGGGGTAATTCCGGGCACCCTCCGGAAGGTAGGTCCAGATATAGACTCGAAGGCAGCGAAAGATGTTCTCCATGGCTTTCACGACTTCCAATGGCAGCGCCTTGATGTCTCAATATCGTCTACGGGACGAGTCATCCGGATCAGGTGCGAGAAATCCACATCACCCAGCGTCGATGAATTCTTCCTGGAAACCGACTCGGAGGAACCGCAGAATTCTGATTCGCTGAGACTCGAACCGCAAACAATGATCTGCTAGAATGCTCCGTTCCTGAATTTCGGCGATTGCCGTCAAGCGGGCACGATTTTCCAACCTCTGATTCAGAAACGACTTGCGACACGCAGAGCGTTTCGGGATTTGATAGGATCGACTGAGATGTTCGCGATTATCCAAACTGATGGCCGCCAAATTCGTGTTTCCGAGGGTGATGTCGTCGACATCGATCTGCGGGAGTCGGGCAATGCGTCCGGGACTTTGACCTTCGATCAGGTGCTGCTCGCCAACGCGGGTGCCGCCAGCGTGATCGGTCGCCCGGTCATTTCCGGGGCCACGGTGACTGCGGAGATCATGATTCCGCTCAAGAAGGGCGAGAAGCTGGAGATTCAAAAGCTCCGCCGCCGCCACAATTCGCGCCGCCACACCGGCCATCGCCAGAAGTACACCCAGATCAAGATCACCGGCATCTCGATCCCCGGCCTGCAAAAAGCCGAGACCTCGACCCCCGCCTGATTGTGGGCACCCGGTTCAACTTTGAACTTCCAATCCCTCCTGGGAACCAGGAGGGATTTTTCGTTGGCTGCTCCCCGTAGCCACGTTCGCCAGAACGTGGGCACACCGCACTCTGGCGAGTGAAGCTACCTCACTATTTGAAATGGTCGGCCACCGCGTAAACACGCCAAGCACAACTGCACACAGAGATTCAGTCTTCGCCCAATCCCACGAGGGAAAACAAGAGAAGTAACGTCAAG
>JANOKO010000685.1:0-7152 GCA_031419335.1 Planctomycetota bacterium | reverse complement strand
TGTCGGCCCCGACGGCCGACGACTGGCCAAGCGGCATGGAGACACGCGGATCTCAGTCCTGCGTGAACAGGGAGTTCCACCCGAGCGACTCCTCGGGTTAATTGCGTGGTCCTGTGGCTGGCTGGAGGATGCTCGGGCAGTGACAATCGGCGAACTGAAGTCTCGGTTCGACCTGTCCCGGATTCCTCGGACTCCCTTGGTCATGACGGACATACTGTGGGAATGGCTCTGCTTTCGTGAGACACTGCCAGCCTCGTCACCGAAGCCCTTTTCTTAACAGTGCCTTGCCACTCAAGAAGTTCAATCCCTCTACCCAACCCCAACGGATAAGCCGCGATCCTCTCTGTGTGGATTATCAGCTGTGACACGGGTATCTTGAGAGCAGGCCGGAAGGGGTGACTCGATGTACCGGCGATGTCCATGCGGTAATGCGGTCATCTCGATGAGGAGAGTGGTCATGGTGAAACAAGCAACACGGTTTTCTCGGCGTCACTTCATGAAGGCGTCACTCGCAATGGCGGGAGCGGCCTCGGTGGCTCCGATGATTATTCCCAGCTCAGCTCTGGGGCTGGATGGAGCAGTTGCTCCCAGTGAGCGGGTTGTCGTGGGCGGGATCGGGATCGGGAACCGTGGGACGTATGATCTGGGGTGCTTCCTGGAACAACCGGATGTGCAGTTCGTGGCGGTCTGCGATGTGAAAGAGGCCCGCCGGGTGGCAGTGAAGAAGATCGCAGACACGAAATATGGCAACGAGAACTGTGCCACCTATGGCGACTTCCGCGAGTTGCTCGACCGAAAAGACATTGATGCCGTGCTGATCGCCACGGGGCCAAACTGGCACTGCACGATGGCGATGAATGCCGCACGGGCGGGTAAGGACATGTACTGCGAAAAGCCAGTCACCAAGAACATCTCGCAGAGCTTGATCCTGGCTGAGACGATGCGCCGCACGGGGCGTGTGTTCCAGGCGGGAACCCAGCGTCGCAACCTGCCGCACTTTGCGTTCGCCTGTGAACTGGCTCGCACCGGGCGGCTCGGCAAGCTCAAAAAGGTGTTCGCGCATCCGGCGGGGATGCAAGCCCTGATGAGCGGCTGGCTCGTGCCGGAAACTGCCCCGGACAAGGCCGTCGTCGATTGGGACATGTACCTCGGCCCAGCCGCGTGGCGTCCGTACAATGCGAAGCTGCTGGACGGGTTCAACTTCGAGAAGGGCGGCGGGTTTATCGGGGCCTTCAACGGGGGTGGGGTTCTCGAATGGGGTTCGCACTGTGTCGACCTCTGCCAGTGGGCTGTCGGCGATTGTCCGCCGCCAGTCGAGTACAACGCGCCGAAGGACGGGCACTTGGTCGCCCGCTATGAGAATGGCTGCGAGTTGATCTTCCGCGAGACCGGCTGGATTCCACTCGGTTCTTGTCCAGTCCGGTTCGAAGGGGAGACCGGCTGGGTCGAGGCCGGTGACAGCGGCAAGATGGTCCTCAGTTCTCCGGAACTGCTGGCGGGTCGCGAGGTGCAGGAGATCGGCGGCTACCCCGCCACCTTCCACGTGCGCGACTTCCTCAACTGCGTGAAGACCCGCAGCAAGCCCAAGGGGAACGCCGATGCCGCCTGCAACGCGCACATCGCTTGCCATGCAGCCAATGTCGCGCTGCACCTGGGCCGGACCGTGAAGTACGACAACACGAAGAACGAGTTCATCAACGACGAGCAGGCGAACCGCCTGCGTTCGGAAGCCCTCCGCGAGCCTTGGCGGGTGTAATTCTGTAGGACGGGCTTTCCAGCCCGTCCCGCTTCGGCTCGCAACGGCTCGCCACTCGCGGGACGGCCTGGAAAGGCCGTCCTACCTTTCCCCAACACACCGTCCTCACTCCATAGGACCACTTGATATGACTCGATTCACGCTTCATACGCTGTTTCTCTTCGCCGCGATGGCCAGTGCTTCGGCGGGGTTCGCTGAAGATCAAAACGCCTCGGCCGCCAAGGAGCAAGAGCTGATCGCCCTGCTTCGCTCGGAGGCCCCGGCATCTGACAAAGCGATCGCCTGCAAGCACCTCGCCATCCACGGTTCCAGTGCGGCAGTGCCCGAACTGGCTAAGCTGTTGCCGGATGAGCAATTCTCCTCCTGGGCGCGAATCGCGCTAGAAGCGATCCCCGGTCCAGAAGCCGATGCCGCACTGCGGACCGCCTCAGAATCACTGGAAGGTCGCCTGCTGGTCGGCATGCTGAACTCGATTGGCGTTCGCCGTGATGCCGGTTCCGTCGAGGTGCTGGCCAAGCGATTGCAAGACAAAGACACCGAGGTCGTCACAGCTTCGGCAGTGGCCCTCGGACGGATCGGCAATGCCCCCGCTACCGAACTGCTCGCCAAGGCTCTGGCCTCGGCCCCCGCGGAAGCCCGCTCTGGCGTGGCCGAAGGGTGTGTGCTGTGTGCTGAGCACCTGATGGCCAATGGCAAGTCCGCTGAGTCCGCAGCCTTGTACGACCAGGTCCGCAAGGCCGAAGTCCCGATGCAGCGGATCGTCGAGGCAACACGCGGGGCGATTCTCGCGAGGAACCTGGACGGCCTGCCACTCTTGCTGGAGCAACTCAAGTCCCCCGAGAAGGCACTGCTGAACGTCGCCTTGATGACCGCTCGCGAATTCCCTGGAGCCGAGGTCGACAAGGCTCTGGCCACCGAGTTAGCCACGGCCACCCCGGAACGTGCCGCCCTCATCATTCAAGCGATGGCTGATCGTCCAGAGACCGTCGTTCTGGCGGCTGTGCTGCAGTCCGCAGAGAAGGGACCATCCGTGGTGCGGTTGTCAGCCATTGGTGCGCTGGAACGAGTCGGCAACGCCTCGTGTCTGATCTCCTTGATGCAAGTGGCGATCGAGCCCGATGCTGATCTCGCCCAGGCAGCGAAAACCACGCTGGCCAACCTGCCCGGTGAGAACGTCAATTCACAGATCGTCGCGCTCATCCCGGACGCGAAGGGGGCGACGTATCCGCTGTTGCTGCAACTGGTTGGCAACCGCCGGATTGATGCGGTCCCACTGCTGCAAAAGGCGATGGCTCATGCCGATCCCGCCGTTCGGAGTGCCGCATTGATCTCGCTGGGCGAAACGGTAGCACTGAAGAATCTCTCCGCTCTGGTCTCGCAAGTTGTCGCCCCGCAGCATCCCGAAGATGCCCCGGTCGCTGAGAAGGCCCTCAAGGCCGCCAGCATCCGCATGCCCGACCGCGAAGCCTGTGCAACCGAACTCACGACCGCCATTGAGCAATCCAAGTCGATCGCGACAAAGGGTGTCCTGCTCGACATCTTGGGAGCGATGGGTGGCCCCAAGGCCCTGGAGACACTCGGAGCAGCTGCCAGCAGCAATGACACCCAACTCCAGGATATCAGTAGCCGTCTGCTCGGCGAATGGATGACAGAAGATGCTGCCCCGGTCCTGCTTGATCTGGCGAAGGCCCCTGGGAATCAGTACCAGATTCGCGCCCTGCGCGGTTACATCCGCATCGCCCGGCAGTTCGTCCTGCCGGAAGCTCAGCGGGCGGAGATGTGCCAGAAGGCGTTTGATGCCTCGCGTCAACCGGCGGAGAAGAAGCTGGTCTTGGATGTCCTCAAGCGTTACCCGAGCGTGGAGACCCTCAAGCAGGCCGTCAGTGCCATCCAGGTTCCCGCGGTGAAGGACGATGCGACGCAAGCCGTTCTGACCATTGCTCAGAAGATCAAGGGCAGTGGGGAGGAGGTCAAGGCGTTGCTGGCCCAGGCCGGTTTGGAAAAGGTGAAGCTGGAGATCGTCAAGGCCGAATACGGCTCGGGGGCCACGCAAAAAGACGTGACCGAAGTCCTGCAGAAGCAGGTCGGGGATCTGCCTCTGCTCGCCCTGGCCTCCGAGAGCTACAACACCAGCTTTGGCGGCGACCCGCTGCCAGGCAGTATTAAGCTCCTCAAGGTGCAGTACCGGATCAACGGCAAGGCTGGCGAGATTTCCTTCGCGGAAGACGCACTCCTCGTGTTTCCGATGCCCAAATGATCCGCTTTCCCCGCCGCACGGCACCCGACGAGTTTGGCGCTGGGAGAGGACGGTTCTGACTGAACTTGTTCTTGAGTGCTGCCACCGGGAGGGCCCGGCCTCTGCCGAAACACTGCCGCGCGTCGACACGCCCTTGGGCTCTCTGGCCTGCCGGAGTTGCGTCGTGTGCAGCGGGCATTCAGCAACATCACGACCGGGCGCTGGCAGAGACCTCGTCATCGGGCAGCAAGCCGATGGGTGAGTTCTCCGTGAGGGAGGATTCGCTGTGAATAGCCTCTGTCAGGTTTGGCGTCAGCGTGTGCCACGGTTTCCGGAGGCGAGAATTTCGCTCGGAAAGATCCAACGAAGCATGGTCCCCGTGATGACAAACATCGCCCAGCGACTGCTCATCGGCGTCTGGCTCCTCATCTGCGGACCGGAGTCAAGTGCCTCAGAACCTCTGCGGGCAGTTCCGCTGATCGGATATACCCAGCTGCAAACCGACCTTTCCGGGGGGAGGCACGCTAATGTTCGGACAATGAGGGCCACGCTGGTGCGAGCCGACGGGACCGGACAAAGACCCTTGGCCGAAGAACTGGTCGATGGTCCCAACGTCTGGACACAGTTCGCGGGCTGGTCACCGGATGGAAAGCAGGCGATTGTCTCTCGTGGCTGGCAAGCTCCCGAGAACGCAGCTTGGGAAGAGGAGCACAAAACATTTCGCATGGATCCTGGACAGTGGATGGTCGATTCGTGCTTGGTCGACTTATTAGCAGGCACCGTCACCAACCTCACCGCCGTCGACCGCGTGAGTCACTACAATGGCGGGCTCTTCAGTTTGCCGGATGGGCGGGGATGGGGATTCACTCCGCTGATGAATGGCATCTCGAAACCATACGTCATGGACTTGGATGGGAAGCACAAGCGAGATGTCTCCGGAGAAGGTGGCGGATTCGCTTATGGATACAGTGCCTCTCCCGATGGCCGGTTGATCAGCTACCACGACAACTACCAGATCTACGTCGCGAATGCCGACGGCTCGAACAAACAGCACATTGCCACCGGCCACCCGTTTAATTTCGGGCCGCAGTGGTCCCCGGATGGCGAGTGGTTACTCTTCGTCAGCGGCATCCATCATGCCAGTCATCCCCACGTTGTTCGTCGGGACGGCACCGGACTGAAGAAACTGGCCGACAACCAAGGTTACTGGGGAGGCGTTCTGTTTCTGGATGTCGAGGACTTTCATCAGGGCAGCAGCGATCTCCCGGTCTGGTCTGTCGACGGGAAATCGGTGTTCTACTCGGCTCAGTTCGGCACCAATGTTGAGTTGTGTCAAGTCACGTTGGATGGCACTGTCACTCAGTTGACTCACAGTGCCCTGGGGACGCTGCATTACCACGTGGAGCCATCAGCCGATGGCACTCGATTGCTGTATGGTTCAAAGCGAGATGGGGTACGGCAGTTGTTCGTCCTGAAATTGGATGATCGGAGCGAGTCACAACTGACATCACTGAAGATGGGGCACGGGGCCATGTGGCCGCACTGGCAACCCAATGCCCCGTCAACGCCAGGGATTGGGGATGAGGCTCGCCCTCCCGACGGCATCGATCCCTAAATCCAGCGTTGACAAGGCACTAGCCGCTGGGGTTCTCGCTTGACGACAGCACAACGGCTCCATCCCGCAACAGGACATTGACTTCGAGAAAGTTCAACGCATGTTCCTTCACTCAGCGTCATCCAAGTTCTCACACCGATTGGTCGTGATCGACTTCGTGTGTTGGGCAGTCGGGGTTTCGGTTCTGTCCCTCATCGGGTCATCTCCTTCTTTCGCACAAGACATCCCTGCCCCGGAACGGCCAGGTGAGGACTGGCCGTGCTTCCTCGGACCACGTCATACCGGCTTCTCCGGCGAGACGGGACTCCTGGCGAAATGGCCAGTTGCGGGGCCAACGCGGTTATGGGATCACGAGGTCGGAACCGGGTACAGTGCGCCTTCGGTACTGGGCAATCGGCTGATCATTCATCATCGTCTGAAGGATGAAGAGATCACCGAGTGCCTGCGAGCGGACACAGGTGTCCCACTTTGGAAGCACAATGAACCGAGCCAGTTTGAAGACCCCTACGGTTACAACAACGGACCACGTTGCTCGCCGGTGCTCACCAAGGACCGCTGCTACACACTGGGGGCCGAAGGGACACTGGTCTGTTTGTCGCTCATCGATGGGTCGTTGATCTGGAAGCGGGAGCTGCGCAAGGAGTACACGATCCCGGACGGGTTCTTCGGCGTCGGTTCATCGCCGTTACTCGAAGGTAACACGCTCATCGTTCTCGTTGGCGGCCAGCCGAACTCCGGCGTTGTGGCCTTCGATGCCACCTCCGGCAAACCGCTCTGGAACAGTGTCGGCAAAGCAACTTGGGACAAAGCTGCAACAGGCTGGCCTGGCGAACCGGAGTATGAGTGGACCGGCGATGAGATGGTCGTCAGCTACTCGTCACCGATTTGCGATACGATCCACGGGCAGCGGCACTTGCTGTGCCTGATGCGGCACGGGCTGGTGTCGCTCGATCCAAAAACTGGCCAGGAACGGTTTCACTTCTGGTTCCGACCGCGCGTACATGAGTCGGTCAACGCGGCCCAACCGGTCGTGGTCGGGGACACGATCATGATCTCCGCAGCGTATCGTCTGGGGGCTGCAATGTTGAAGGTGAGGCCTGACAACAAGAGCTTCGATGTCGTCTGGCAGAACCCCACCAACCTGCTGACCCATTGGTCGACCTCGATTGCCCACGACGGGGTGCTCTACGGTTTCAGCGGGCGGCATGAGAACGAAGGACTGTTTCGCTGCCTGAAGGCCGAATCGGGCGAGATGCTGTGGGAAACCCCCGGCATGTCCGAAGTGCAGCTCAAAGGACTCAGGCAAGATCCGAACGGCAAGATTGTCGATGCGAAAACCAAGGTCGCCGTTCCCTGGCCGTTCTATGGCCGAGCCTCGAAGATCATGGTCGATGGCAAGTTCATCGTGCTGGCCGAACGGGGCGGGATGCTATCGCTGGTGAAGGTCGAAACGCGCTCGATCAGCTTCTCGCGCGCCTGACGATACGAGATCATATCCGCGATCGTGACGTGCTTGAGCTTATGCTTCGCAGCGAAGGCGACGAC
>JANOKO010000684.1:0-2652 GCA_031419335.1 Planctomycetota bacterium | reverse complement strand
GACCTGGTCAAGCCGCACTCGAGAGTCACCGACGGTGATATCCTGGGCAGGGGCGGGAGGCACTTCTCGCGATTTCAACCACTCGGTCCAGGCTGCCTGCAGCTCATGTTCCAAATCTTTCAATCCTTGAGGATCAGCCGCAGACGATGATGTCACCTGCACTTGAGGGGATTCTGTCCAGTGCAGACCCACTCGCGGAGGTCCCGTGGGTGTCGGCTCCAGAGAAACCTGAATCCTCTGATCCAGAGCGATCGAGAACGTCCCAACACGACTCCAGGGGGATTGTTGCGGTTTCCTTGAGAAGACCTCCAATTGAGCCGCAGGGAAGTTCAAACGAACAATATCTCCGCGTCCTGACGGCAGCGGCTCACCCCGAATCTGGAACGGGCTGCCCATCGCCAGCACCGCGCGGTAATCCTCGTCAAGTGGGAGGCCGGGGAGTGCAGCGCGCAGCCGGTCCGGACGAGCGAGATCGCGGAAGCGGGGCTCAGGAAGATCCAGGACGTTAATTCTCGCAATGCCCGAGGCGGCGAACTCCTCGGACACGACCTCCATAAACAGCGGGTCGACCGCCAGATGCAGATTCCGAGAGTGCTGTCGATCGATCGGCAGACGAGCGATGCCGCTGCGATCGGCAACTCCTGGACTGGGGTTTCCTGGATACGATGCACAGATGACAGCTCCGAAGCTGATCGTCATCCCCTGAGAGTCGATGGTCAATGACTCTGGGTTCCAACGCAAACGCGGCTGAAAAACGGGAAACGGCCAGAGCCAGTTCGTGACCTGCAGAGTCGTGCCACTGTTCAACTCCTGCTCGACTTTGTGCAAGAGGTCGGGGATCAACGCGCGGACCTGATCTTCGATTTTATGCTTGCGCGTGTACAGGCCGCCGACGATTCCGGTTTCGATCTCATGTCGAGTGAATTTGTCGCCCATGATCTGGATGTCGCTGGGCTTCTCGATATACCAGTTATCGTCCGGGATCGGGAATTCGGACTCCAGGAGAGTCAGTTTCAACCGGTGATCCCGCACGAGAGGTTTGACGAGAATTTGGAGAGCCACCGGTCGGCGGTGGCCGATCACAATGCGGAATGGATCAGACTTCGCGGAGAATCCCCGAGTCGTTACACACGCAGCTCCAACTCGCAATTCGAGGCTCACGTCCAGATCGGTTCGAATGCCAGCAGTGGCGATACAGGTGAGTTCAGCGGAATCGAGTTGAGCAGAATAGGTGAGCTGGCTGAGGACAATTTCGTAGGTGTCTCCACCGACCTGGAAAGTTTGCAGGATGTCAGGGAGCGTGCCCTGCAACTGCTCAGGCTTGACCGATTCTGGAATGCCAGCGGACAGCATCCGCAGCACATCATTCCCCACTCGCAACATGACCGCATCTGAAACTGTGGCGACCGGAATAAACGGGGCTTGTTCTGCCGCGGTCGGGAGTCGCTCGCGATCGGGAGGAATTGTCCAGTCGATCACAGGTGGGGAGTGCCCTTCCAGGAGGTACTTCGCGACACGCGGGTCCGAGAAGGCAGACTTCCAGATCTCGTGCCCCACTCCATCCAGTTCGTCATAGCGCGAGCGCCCCTGTGGCAGGCCCAGCTTGGCGGCGAGTTGTCGCGACTGGTCCACAGCGACCAGCTTGTCCTGCGTTCCGTGAATCATCCACAGCGAGACCTTCCGTAGAGGCTCGACATCTTCTCCCACGTACCCGCCCGCGACCGGGAAAACCGCCTGCCAGCGTGACGGATCATGTGCCGCCAGGGCAGTCGCACCGAATGCCCCCATCGACCAACCGGCCAGACTGCGGTGGGCGGGATCGATCGATTCGGTCCGCTCAACCTCATCCAGAATGGTCAATGCACGCCGACCCGCACCGGATTCAATCGACCAACTCGTGAAGATTGTGTCGTCCCACGTTTCGCATTGAGGAAACACAACGATGCATGGATAGAGTTCCGGGGAGTGCCTTAACAGCGGTCCGAGACCGGCGTAGGTCGGCGAATACCCATCAGTTCCTCGTTCGCCCGCTCCATGAAGAAACAAGATGACCGGCCAGCGTCGGTCTGCCGAATACCCCGGCGGGAGATAGACGGTGTATTTGTGTGGACCCTCAGAATCTGTCAGCGTTCGGACTTCAAACCGCCCGTTCCCGGTCGCCTCGGTGGGTGCTGAAGTTTGTGAAGCCGAAGCCTTCTCAGTGGTCAGCCCCACAAGGGAGAGTCCCACACAGAGTATGGCGATCAGCAATGGATCACGGATTCCAAGGACCATCCCATCAATCCAAAGAGGAGCAACCGTCCACCATACAAGGAGCGAAAATGAACCGGATGTGGAATATAGGGCGTGCTGGCAATGTAAGCGAGCCGAGCAGCTCGCGTAGACTACGTAGTGATCTCCACCGGGGACGGGTTCGGAGACAAGCTGAAGGGTAAGAGGTGTCCCATCTTGTCGCGCTTGGCGTCCATGTATTTTTCCCGCAGTGGGGCGGCAGGGGCCACGATCGGGACTTGCTCCACGACTTCCAAATCAAGCCAACTTTGAAAGGCCTCCGTCTTCTTGGGGTTATTGGTCAGGATGCGGACCTTGGTCAGGCCGAGATCCTTGAGGATCTGCAGCCCCACCATATAGTCCCGCAGATCGGCCTTAAAC
>JANOKO010000683.1:0-13568 GCA_031419335.1 Planctomycetota bacterium | reverse complement strand
CACAGATGGGAAACGGAACAGACATCATTGGTTTTAATCTGTGTTCATCTGCGTTCATCTGTGGCTGATCACTCTTTCCACTACGAGAATCCGGCAGGGCAAGTCGGCATCAGCCATGCAGCTCACTCCGGTTCCAACCCTTCTCTGTGCCTCCGTGTCTCCGTGGTGAATCTCTGACCTTCTCACAACAGACTACGGAGGGAACATGGCCCGCATTCTCGTCACCGGCGCGGCCGGTTTCATCGGTTCGCATCTGTCGCATCGTCTCGTCGATCGCGGCGATGAGGTGGTCGGTCTCGACAGCCTGAACGACTACTATTCGGTCCAGCTCAAGAAGGACCGGCTGGCTCGACTGACCCCCAAGTCGGGGTTCACGTTCGAGCATTTGGACCTGTCCGATGAGCCGGGGATGAAGGCTCTGTTCGCCAAGTACAAGTTCAACAAGGTCGTGAATCTCGCCGCTCAGGCCGGGGTGCGGTACTCGCTCCAGAATCCGCAGGCGTACGTCAGCAGCAACCTCGTCGGGTTCGTGAACATTCTGGAAGGCTGTCGCCACACCAATGTCGAGCATCTGACGTATGCCTCGTCGAGTTCGGTCTACGGGGCCAACACGACGATGCCGTTTTCGATCCACGACAACGTGGATCACCCGCTCAGTTTGTATGCTGCCTCGAAGAAGGCGAACGAACTGATGGCCCACACGTATAGCCATCTGTTCCAACTGCCGACGACCGGGCTGCGGTTCTTCACGGTGTATGGGCCGTGGGGTCGACCGGACATGGCCCTGTTTCTGTTCACGAAGGCGATCCTCGAAGGCCGCCCGATCGATGTCTTCAACCACGGCCAGATGCGGCGAGACTTCACCTACGTCGATGACATCGTAGAAGGTGTGATCCGCACCAGTGACCACACCGCCCAGCCGAATCCGGATTGGACCGGAGCCCACCCCGACCCCGGCACCGGTGGCGGACCGTACCGCGTCTATAACATCGGTAACAACGAGCCGGTCGAGTTGATGTACCTCATCGAGACACTGGAAAAGTGCCTGGGCATGAAGGCCATCAAGAACATGCTCCCGATGCAACCGGGGGATGTCCCCGCGACCTATGCCAATGTCGACGACCTGATTCGCGATGTCGGCTTCAAGCCCGCGACCCCGATTGAAGTCGGCGTCGAACGGTTTGTGAAGTGGTATCGCGAGTACCACCAAGTGTGAGCAGTGCGACAGCAAATGAACGAGGGCAGTGGCCACATAGCAACCACTCGGTAAGCGGCCAGACTTCGCGTCCCCAATAGTGCGATGAACCCGAACGCCGACTTCTCGCTGAATACGCCGAGAATGCGGTTAGAGACGATGATCGCTGTCGAATAAGTCGCCAGCACTCGACCGTGGGTGCGACGGCTCTGCGTGATCTCGATTGATGCGATTTGGCAACATCCATCGCGAAGTCAAGTTGTATTTCGAGATCAGTGACAAATTATCGGTTTTGCATGAATAAACGTCGTGCAGCGGCTAATTGTGACCTACGGTTACGGTGTGACCACTCTCCCTGTTGATCGGAATCAAATCATGCTGCGTCGCAACTTCATACTGTCGTCGCTGGGGATGACGGCTGCCTTGGCTGCTGGAACCCATGTTCGGGCTGCCACCAGTGCCACGGACATCATCCGTGTCGAGGAGGACTGGTACATCAAGGTCGGCGACCCCGATCCGGACATTGACGCGCCGCAAATTGTGACCATCTTCGGACCGGTCGATCCCATCACCGGCACGCACGCCATCTTCGAGATGAACCACGGCACCCAGCCCAACTTCGCTGAGGGCGGAATGCAACTGCAGTGCTGGCACGCCAATTCGCTGGTCGGCTATCGAAGCCAGCACGCCCCTGCGGAACTGAATGTCGCCAATGAGATCATCACCTTCACGACGGCGTCTGAAATCATTTTGTCGGGGACGGATCGGGTCCGGATGGAAGTCATTAACGGCACCTCCGCCAGTTGGGGCGAATTTGGCGGAACGCGGTCGCTGCGGCTGAGCCTACCGACCTCTATGGACGACCTGAACAGCTTCGACCCGGCGCATTCGATCGCGAACTCGAGGGTCACGTTCGGGGGCAATCGCGTGATCGTCTATAAGCGGACCGCGATCCGGTACTTCGACAGTGCCGGGCTGCACCACACGGACACGGCGGACACGATTGTGGAACAGTGGTAATGAGTGTTGCCTTTTCGGTCCGCGAAAGAGCATGGGGTCATGTTCGATTCCAGTGAGCCGGGAGGCGTCAGTCCCCGGATTCTCAGCTGGCCAATGACTCAGCGACCATCGAGAGAGTCCGGGGGCTGACGCCGCCCGGCTCGCCAATTCTGTCGGTGATACCCAAGGTTCCTTACCATGAAACGAACTGCCCATCAGATTCCCGCCCGTGCGGCACGTCGAGGCAACGTCATCGTGCTCAGCGCCATGGTGTTTTCCATGCTGCTGATCTTTACGGCGTTCGTCGTCGATATTGGGTATATCGTGTTGGCGCGATCCGAACTCTCATCCACAGCCGACGCCGCAGCCTTAGGGGCCACCATCGAGATGGCGGATGGGTTCGGTACGCTGACCCAGGCGCAGGTGGCCACCAACGCCAAGAGTGCGGCAGTCGCAGTGTCGGCTGCCAATCACGCGGGGGGGCTCAATTCGGTCTACTGTAATTCGACCCGCGATGTACGGCTGGGCAAATACACCTGGAATACAACCACTCTGAAGTGGGATACGACCTGGGATGTTGGCCCCTACAACGTGGCCCAGGTCACATTACATCGGGACCAGGTCGGAAGTACGCTCGGAGATCAGGAACTTGATCTGTTTGTTGCTCCTGCTTTTGGTCAAGACAGAGCCGGTGTGGCCACGGTCGGCAAAGCCGCGCTCCTGCCCGCCACGGGACTGAAAAAGATCACGGGAGTCAATCTCGACATCCTGCCGATCACACTCGACTTGCCGACCTGGACCAATCTGCTCAATGGTGCGGGCACCGATGCCTACTCCTACAACCCGACATCGGGGGCTGTCACGGCAGGTGCCGATGGAGTGAAAGAGGTCGACCTGTACCCTTTGGCCAGTGGTAAAACGACTGCCGGAAACCGGGGCACGGTCGACATCGGCAGCAGCAACAACAGCACTGCCGACCTCAGCCGGCAAATCCTGTACGGCATCAATGATGCAGACATGGCCTATTTTGGGGGCCAGTTCAACTGGAGCAGCGGAACAATCACGCTCAATGGCGACACCGGTCTGAGCGCGGGGATCAAGAACGAACTGACGACGATCAAAGGGAAACCTCGCATGATCCCGATCTTCACCTCGGTTTCTGGTCCCGGCAACAATGCCAACTACGTGATCACCAAGTTCGTCGGCATCCGGATCCTGCATGTGCAGTTGACCGGAAACCAGAAGAAAGTCGTGGTCCAGCCAGCCAGCTTTGTGAGTGCCTCCGGGATTGCTGGCACAACCACGATCGGGTTGGGCACCGTCTTCACACCCGCATCGATTGTGAAGTAGTTTTGAGAAAGTCCCGCCTCCATTCTGTGTTCGTTATCCCCCTCGCTGTGTCAAAGTCGTCTCAGGTGTCTGTATGCGTTCCCCCTCTCGCTCTTCACTCCGATCGAATTTTGCTCCCCGTTCAGGCACAGCTGTGGTCGAAATGGCGCTGGTGGTCCCGATCTTCTGCATGCTGGTGTTAGGGATTGTGGAGTTTGGTCGAGGTTTCATGGTTTGCCAGTTGCTCAACGATGCAGCTCGCGAGGCGGCACGCTCGGCGATTCTCTCGGGCAGCACGAATGCTGCCGTGACGACTGATGCCAAGACATTTATCGTAGACACCGTGAAATGCCTAGCGGCTGACGTGACCGTCTCGATCACAATTACGGAAGCGGCGGGGAATGCCGAGACCTCGGATGTCCTGGCCAGCGCCAAAAAAAGAGATCTCTGCAAAGTGATGGTCTCTGTCCCGTTTAGTGAGGTGAGTTTTCTCCCCGGCAGCTATCTGACCAACGCCACTCTGACCGGTCAATCCGCAATGCGCCATGAGTAACTGCGACGCGATTCATTGAACTGCTCCGGTCGAGTCGCTGTGGTGCCACGGGAATTGGTTAGGATCTGTTCAGAAACAACTTCCCGAGATGTTTTTGAACAGAAGGTCGCAAAGGTAGCAAAGACACTTCGAATGGAATTCTTTGCTGCCTTTGCGACCTTCTGTTCAAATCGGGATGTTATTTTGGACCATGTCCTTACGGGTGCAATTCACTTCGATTCCGACAGGCGATCAACTCTGCCACGATACTAATCGCGATCTCCGGCACCGTTTGCGATCCAATCTCGAGTCCCAGCGGAGCATGCACGCGGGACAAAAGGGACTCTTCAATTCCTTCTCGCCGCAGATCGTCGAAAATCAACCTGATCTTCCGCCGACTGCCGATCATGCCGAGATATCGAGCGGGCCGTCGGATGAGGTGAAACAACGCCTCCTCATCGTGGTTGTGTCCCCGTGTCACAATGATACAGAACGTGTCTTCGTCAACATCGAGCGTGGGCAGGATCTCGGGAATCGTCCCCGTTAGACGCCGCAGCGCTCGTGGGAAACGCTCCTCGGTCACGTACTCGGTCCGGTCATCGAGTACCGTGACATCGAAGTGGACTTCGGCTGCCAGTTCCGCCACCTTCTGGCCGACATGCCCCCCACCGACCACGAGCAACTTCCCCCGCGCCAATTGCGGAAGATATGACACGCCCTCGCAGACATACGGACGCGGACGCTGAGCCAGGGGTCTCAACCCGGCCAACAGCCCGGGCGAGGGAGTCCGCTCCGACGACCACGCCACGCACGTCCCCTCGCGATCGAACAGAAAGCGAGCCATCGCGGGAATGCGTGCTTCTGTGGGATCCAGCACGACCGCTTCCGTGCCACCCCGCCCCCCGTCGATCAGTTGAGCCAGTGAAGCATAGTAGCTGCCATCCGCCCCGGTCCGGAGCGGATCGACCAGCATCCGCATGCGTCCCCCGCAAATCAGTCCATCGTCCCAGCCGTAGTCACTATCGAGCTGAAACGTCAGCAACTCGCGTTGCCCTTCGAGTAACAGTGCCAAGGCGCGTCGTTTCACCTCTGCCTCAACGCAGCCGCCTCCCAGCGTGCCTTGCTGGCTGCCATCGGGAAAGACCAGCATCGACGCCCCCGCCTTCTGCGGCGTCGACCCCCGAGTCTCGACCAGCAGCGTCATCGCCACAGGGCGACCCGCTGCGAGTGTGGAGAGGAGGACTTGAAGCAGTTCCCGCATAGTGGTCAGGCCGGTGGGTTCAGAGGAGCAGCAGCATCTTTGCCGCCAGATTATGCCCTTTCAAACCCCGCACGGCGAGCGTCCGTCTTCAATCGTATGGCCTGGTGACGGTCGCTGATTCCCATTCGGCTTACGCCGGACGCTCGCCCGACTTATGATCCCCGACATCCTGGAGGTCACTCCCGGCCAGGTCGAACCCTGGCGATGATTCCGCACGCACGAAACCAAACATGGGACTTCTGAAGATCACCGGTGGCAAGGTCTACGACCCGACCAATGGAATGGATGGTGAGGTCCGCGATGTGTGGATCCAGGACGGGACGGTCATTGCCGCTCCGCTCGATCCAGGGGCCAAGGGGGACTTGACCCTCGATGCCACCGGGATGGTCATCATGCCGGGCGGGGTCGACATGCACTGCCACATCGCCGGGCCGAAGGTCAACGCCGCTCGCAAGATGCGACCCGAAGAGAAACGCAACGCCCCCAAGATCCAGCGCAGCCTCATCCAGCGCTCCGGCACCACCGGCAGCGTCCCGAGTACGTACGCCACTGGGTATCTCTACGCCGGACTTGGCTACACGACGGCCTTCGATGCCGCTGTGCCTCCCATCGCTGCCCGGCATGTCCACGAGGAGTTCGAAGACACCCCGATCATCGACAAGGGCTTTTATGTCCTGATGGGGAACAACCATTACATCATGAAGCAGATCGCGGCTGGCGAGCCGCAGCGGGTCAAGGCGTACATCGCTTGGTTGCTGAATGCCTCGAAGGGGTTCGCCTGCAAGCTGGTGAATCCCGGCGGGGTCGAGGTCTGGAAGCAAGGCGGCCACAACGTCTCTGGGCTCGATGACAACGTCGACCGGTTCAACGTCACCGCCCGGCAGATCATCCGCGAGGTCGCCCGCTGTGCGAATGAACTGATGCTCCCGCACCCGGTGCATATCCACTGCAACAATCTCGGCATGCCGGGGAACTGGACGACGACTCTCGACACGATGCAGGCCCTCGAAGGGCATCGCGGCCACCTGACCCACATCCAATTCCACAGCTATGGCGGCAGTCCGGATGAGCAGTCGACGTTCTGCTCCAAGGTGCCAGAGCTGGTCGACTACTTCAATACGCACGAGAACCTGACCCTCGATGTGGGGCAGGTGATGTTCGGGCCGACGACCTCCATGACCGGGGATGGGCCGCTGGGGTACTACCTGCACAAGGTGTTCGGTCGCAAGTGGTTCAGTGCCGATACCGAGATGGAAGCCGGGTGCGGGATCGTCCCGGTCGAATACCGGGATAAGTCGTTCGTGCATGCGCTGCAATGGGCCATCGGGCTGGAGTGGTATCTGCTGGCGCAAGACCCATGGCGGATCGCGATGAGTACCGACCATCCCAACGGCGGGTCGTTCCTGGCCTACCCGGAGATCATTGCACTACTCATGGACCGGTCGCGGCGCGAGGAAGTCCTGGCCCGCGTCCCGGTGAAAGTACTGGCGTCCTGTACCCTGAAGGACATCACCCGCGAGTACACGCTCAACGAGATCACGATCATCACCCGCGCTGCCCCCGCCCGCATTCTGGGCCTGAAGCACAAGGGTCATCTCGGACCAGGAGCGGACGGCGATGTGACGATCTACCAGCCGCAGAGCGACCTGCAAAAGATGTTCGAACTCCCCCGCTACGTCCTCGTTCGCGGCGAGGTGATCGTTGACGATGGCGAGATCAAGAAGATCGTCGATGGCCGCCTGCACCACGTCGCCCCAACCTACGACGAAGCCTGCGTCCCCGACATCCAGAAGTGGTTCGAGGCCAACTACTCCATGCAGTTCCGCAACTACCCCGTCGATGGGAACTACATGCACGACCCAGTCGTAATCGGGACGAATGATGGAGCCGGAAGCGTCAGCGCCCGGAGCGAGTGATCTATGACAGCATCATGTGGACATGATTACGAAATGTTCTGGCTCAAAGAAGTAGTCTGGAATCAGATTCCCGGAACGAAGGATGCTCCGGAAGATTCCATGACTCCGTGCCTTGCGTGTGCGGAAACTCTATTGGCTAGACAGATGACGCTCGGAGACATCTCGGTGAGTTCTTACCTCCGAACAACCGGCATGCCGACCGAATTCTTGAGGGAGTACGTGAAGGCGTTATTGTGCGGTGCATTCACTGCCTGCATGACTCCACTCCCCAATGGGTGGATCATTCCAACAGAGCTTCCACATACTGTAGCTGCGGCACATGGCAAGAAACTCGCGAAGCAGAGTGCGTCTCCTCAGACCGCTTTGAAACAGTTGATGCTCGATTTCCAATCGTCGTTTGGATCGGGCAAAGCTTGACGAGCTTTCCTGAGCCAACATGAAGCCGTGTGTCTGAACCCGGGGCTGAAGAACGATGGTGGCCGCACCTCGCCATATGCCATTGCTACAAGTAGAATGCGGATGTTGACACACAATCAAGGAGTTGAACGAATGACGGAAATCCTGTTTACCGTGGTCGAGGCTCCCGAGGGGGGACTGACAGCCTCGGCGGTGGCGTATGCCATTGTCACTGAGGCGGACACGCTTGAAGAGTTGCGGCACAACGTCCGAGAGGCGGTGGAATGTCACTTCGAGGAGGGAGCCGCTCCGAAGCTGATCCGGCTGCATATTGTGCGCGATGAGGTTCTCACGGCATGAGGCTGCCACGCGATGTCTCTGGTCGCCAGTTGGTGAAACGTCTTGGAGTGTTCGGATATCTGGTCACCCGCCAAAAGGGATCGCACATCCGGCTTACGACGATTCTGAACGGAGAACATCACATTACGATCCCAGATCACGACTCACTGCGTGTCGGGACACTGCGTTCCATATTGGGGGCTGTGGCGGCTCACCTCGGTACGACCGTGGATGAACTCGCGGAGCAGTTGTTTCCTGATGAGTAACCCGAGATCAAGCAGATCATCGATGGACGCCTGGAGCACGTCGCCCCCACCTATGACTAAGCCTGCGTCCCCGACATCCAAAAGTGGTTCGAGGCCAACTACTCGATGCAGTTCCGCAACTACCACGTCGAGGGGAATTACATGCACGACCCGGTCGTGGTCGGGACGAATGAAATCGAGTGACTGCGGTCATGACATGGTGACCGCTACGGATCGTTTGCGTTTGCAATTGCGCCCATACTGGCAGGCGAATGAGGCCATCGAAGACATGAACGCCTCCCGCAGTTCACTTGGCCTTCAAGTGCTCCGCGAACCACGCAAACGTTTCCGGATTCACGACTTCGGCATTCTGTTTGGCATTGAAGCCGTGAGGCGCTCCGGGGATGACCACCAGCTTACAGGTGGCCTTGGTCTTCTGGATTGCGGCTTCCAGGTTCGTGCTGTGTTCCACCGGAACGAGATCGTCTTTGTCGCCGTGGATCATCAGTACCGGGGCGGAGGTGTCGCTGACGTGGACGATGGGCGAGACATCGGCCTCTTTGGACGCTTCAAATGACAGCGGCGGCTTGAGTCCGGCATGCGCTCGAATCGCATCTGGAGGGTTCGTCGTCCAGCCTCGCAAATCGGTCGGGGGATACAGTGCGACCCCAGCTGCGATGCGGCTGCTGTACCGCAGGACTTCATCTTTGGAGTCAGCCACGCCGTCATTGCCAGTCAGCGCCAGCATGAGTGTTAGATGACCGCCGGCACTTCCCCCGAAGACTCCCAGCCGGTCCGGATCGACTCCATAGTCCTTCGACTTCCAACGGACAAACCGCACCGCGCGTCGCACATCGTCCACGGCATCGGGGACTTGAAACCGGGGAGCGCTCCCGTGCCTGACAATGATGAGCGTGTATTCCTGATCCAGATAGGGCTTGCCCACCGTGAGGAAGTTTTGCGGATCGGTCCAGCCGGAATACCAGCCTCCACTTTGAATCCACAAGACCGCCGCCCCGTTTTGCTTTGCAGGCTGGATGATATCAATGGTCAAAGCCATTCCGTCTTTGTGTCCATACACCACATCGGCGTGGATTCTGGCTGCGGCTTCCGCCTGCAATGCTGCCGAGCCAAACCACGGGCCAAGACACATCCAACAGACAAAAAACACGCGCCGTGTGAGTGTCATGAGTGAGCTCCAATAGGACATGTACGACTGAGTCGACGGTCATCGCTGGAAGAGAGGGCGCTGGACGGGCGAGGCCCCTGCCCAACTGCGAGTGAGCCAGAACGCCCATCCTGATTCGCGGCTATGTCAGTGCTTCGCCGTTTCCAGCGGGCGTGCAGGACACCGGATTCCTCGCATGCGCAGACCGCAAGGCAGCTTAGCAACTCCTCACCAGCGTGTGGTATCTGGAAGCCGAAGATGCAAAAACACCACATCGGCGCTCCCGGAGAGAGTGTGACACGCACTTGGCAAAGTGGTTCCCCGAACTGTTTCAGACTGCGGTTGCTATCCACACAACGTGACGTAATGTTTTTTATGTGACCTCCAACACAGGGCGTGTTCGCTGCGTGAACACTCATCGAACTTCAGGGAATGACTCCTGGAATTCGCGTTCCCACCGCGTGGGATTAGATCGCTAGACTGAGGAAGCTGGGGATGTCCACCAGTGCCAAGCCAAAACAAACCGTGTGCGTATCGCCCTTCGAGCCCATTCTCGAAAGTCGTCTGCGCACCTTGAATGACCTCCCTGATACGATTCGTGCTGCTCTCCGTCGAGTGGTCCATGACTACGTCTCTGGCTGGGGTATTGTGCTGACTCAGTCGCCGCGCGAGCGCCGTCGCAAGAAGCGACTCTGGGACCATCGGACTGGGGAACGGCACGTCTTTCGCCGACCGGTGTGGGTCCACTTGGCGCATTGGGCAGAATGGTTGGCTTCGACAGAGAGCTCCACTGAAAGGTCGATTATTGTCGAGCGTCGTGACGAGATGTATCTCGTCCATGACCTCTCAGATTCCGGGATCGGATTGTCCAGTGATCAACCGCCCACGGCTCGACTCGTTGTGTTGGAGTTTGACACTTGGCTCGGGAAACCGGTTGAGATCCTTGTCCAGTTAAAGTGGCGGCGGCAAGTGGGTTGCCAGGACTACCGCTGCGGGGGAGCGATTCTCGGCGTCTTGGCTCCCGAGTAAAAAACGCGTGGTATTCGGGTTCATGCCCACTGCGGCTTGCCGGGCCAACTCCAGGGGAACTACGATGAAGGTGCGGACATGAATCTCACACCTTGCCGGAGCCTCGAATGACCTCAAACCGATTCCGAATCGCACTGCTCACCGTTCTGTTCGCTCTCGGCTCTGCGGTGGCCTATACGAGCTTTCGGCGAGAAGGCGGCGACGAGTCGGCCAAGGCCGCACAGACCTTTCTCAAGCAGCTCTCACCCGACCAACTGAAAATCTCTCATCTGGCGTATGCCGCACCCGAGCGGGTTGATTGGCACTTTATTCCGAAGCCCGCTCGCAAGGGGATGCAGGTCAAGCTGATGACCCCCACCCAGCGCGAAGCCGCGTTCTTGCTGTTGCGGAGTGTGGTTTCCCAGATGGGGTATCAGAAGGCCACAACGATCATGTCGATGGAGAAGCTGTTGTTCGAACTCGAAGGAGGCAAAGGAGCCAACGTCCGTGACCCGGAGCGGTACTACTTCACGGTGTTCGGTGATCCGGCGGGTCATGAGCAGTGGGGCCTGTCGATTGAAGGGCATCACATGTCGTTGAACTTCGTACTCCAGGGGGACCAGGTGATCTCCTCGACTCCACAGGTGTTCGCTGCCAACCCGGCCACCATCAAGAATGCCAATGCCTCCGGTTTCGAAATCGGAGCCCGCATCCTGGCCCGCGAAGAGCAGTTGGCGTTTGACCTTGTGAAGTCGCTCACTGCTGAGCAGTTGGCAGCGGCCTTGATCGACAAGACCGCTCCCAAGGAAGTCCGCAACGCAGGAATAGCCCAGCCGCCGACCGATGCGGCTGTCGGGATCGCCGCTGGAAAACTGAATGCCGAGCAGCAAAAGGTGCTGCGGAGTTTGCTGGAAGAATACTGTGGTGCGATGCCGGAGCATGTGGCTCAGGCCCGGCTCAAGGAACTCGACGCAGCTGGGTTCGACACGGTCCACTTTGCATGGGCCGGGGCCACAGAGCCGGGTGTCGGGCATTACTATCGAGTCCAGGGACCGACATTTCTGGTCGAGTTTGTGAACACTCAGCCCGACGCTGCCGGGAATGTGGCGAACCATATTCACTGCTTGTGGCGAGACATTCGGGGTGACTTTGCGCTCCCGGCCAAGACCGAGTGATTGCCCCGTAGCCACGTTCGCCAGAACGTGGGTGGCTATCTCGAATGCCTGCGTCCCCCTTGCCCCCACATACGGAGGGAGCCTCCCGGCTAGGATCCCACGGGTTCAGGTTGCCCACGTTCCGGCGAACATGGCTACTTCATCATAGGCGGGATGTAGGTGTTCATCTGGGCGGCATAGTCCTCCCGCACGGGGCTGAAGACATCGAGTACCGTCGCTGGCCCATCAACCGCCACAGCCCGGTGGGGGACGTGAGGAGGAATGAGGAAGAGCGATCCTGCTTCGACAACCCGGGTCTCGTCTCCGATGGTGAGTTGGACCTTTCCCTTGAGCAGGATGCCCCCCTGTTCATGGGGATGGTGGTGCAGCGGCACCTCAGCCCCGTCGTCCATCTCCAAATACGACAGCATCAGATGCTGCCCAAACGGCGTCCGCATCCGACAGCCGGGGACCGGTTCAATGGGAGTCAGAGTGCTGAGGTCGATGAACGGCATGTGCCTCTTTCCGATACGAAGACTCTCGGGAACAGAAACGCCCGCGAGTAACGCGGGCGTTTCGAGATGAATGGAGTAACTACTTTGTTGGCAGCGGCGGCACCTGAGCCCCTCCGAACTTGCTCATGAAAGCACTCACCTGGCCAGCGGCGGTCCAATTGCCGGTGGAGGGGCTCCAGATTTGCGTAGCGGCGCTGATTTGACCAAGTTGGATCGCTTCGGCGAGTTGGGCAGCGCTGAATGGGCCTTGGGCTTGGCCATTCACAGCGACATGCCATTGTTCCTGGCCGGGAACGGGAGGCGGAGCAACTGCGGTTCCTCCACCAGACACGGCTCCGCCGACTTGGCCCATCCGACCGGCCATCGCCATGCCAATGCCGATCCCCAAGCCCGACGCAGCCCCTCCCCCACCCGCTGGGTTCTGGGCCGATTCGAGGATCGCCTTCCCCATCTGGAACTGCTGGTAGGCGTTGATGTCGCCGACGACCCCCATGCTCGTGCGCGTGTCGAGGGCCTTCTCGACCTCTTCGGGCAAGGAGACGTTCACGATCACCAGCGATGGAATATCCAGGCCGTATTCGTCGTCGACCCGCTCAATGGCCGTCTTCCGCAACTGCTCCGAGAGGTCGCGGTAGTTCGAGGCGAGGTCGAGGGCGCTGATCTTGGCGTTGCCGATCATGTCGGCAAACGCACTGGCGATGATTGACCGCAACAGCTCGCCGATCTCATCGACCTCAAAGTTTTGATCTGTTCCGATCAGTTCCTTGAGCAGAGCCTTGGGATCGACGGCCTTCACCGTGTAGGTGCCGAACGCCCTCAGCCGGATTGGGCCGAAGTCGGCGTCGCGGAGCATGATCGGGTTGGGCGTGCCCCACTTCAGGTCGGTGACCTGCCGCGTGCTGACAAAATAGACCTCGGAGCGAAACGGGCTGTTGAAGCCGTGCTTCCAACCTTGGATCGTGCTGAGGATCGGGAGGTTGTCAGACTTGAGTTCGTAGTGGCCAGGCTCGAACACATCCGCGATCTCGCCGCGATGGACGAAGACCGCCATCTGACCGGGGCGGACAATCAACTGAGCCCCGTTCTTGATTTCGTTTTGATAACGTGGAAATCGCCATGCCAGAGTCCGGCGGGAGTCGTCCACCCACTCGATGATATCGACCAGTTCCCCGCGTAGTTTGTCGAACAGTCCCATCGCGAATCTCTCTGTTGAAGTGTCTGAATGACCGGTGGAGTTGTGGGTAACAGAAGTGCGTCAGCCATTCTACGTCCGAAGAATCCCAGACTTCAAACCCGTTGGAGCGATCTGCTGGCGGCATACGGTGGAAACGCAGAATTGCCAGGACTGGATCACGATGATCTGGAAAGTTTGCGATCATCGTCCGGGCCCTCACAATCTCGTGGGGTCAGGTTGCGATGAGGCGAGTCTCTGAAGTCACGGAGACCTCCGGATCTGAATTCATGGCCCGCAAGCGGAATGTATGGGAAAAGGAAGTGGCGATGAATGCAGC
>JANOKO010000682.1:0-1770 GCA_031419335.1 Planctomycetota bacterium | reverse complement strand
CCCGTACCAGTTCGCCCAGCCGAACTCGGGGATCGCCAGCGTGCCCGCCCGCCTCGTCAGCCGCGTGCAGGTCAGCGTCTCCGCTATCGAGACGGCGCTGGAGACGGTGACGATCGGCGATGGGCAGGTGCAGGAGACCTCGCGCGGCGGCACCCTCAAGGTGCCGTACACCCTGCGCAAGACCGATGGCTCGGGCGGCAGCATCCAGGGGTTCCCGACCGACTTCCCGCCCAACACTCAAATCCCGCAGGTCGGCATCGGCGGTAATGCCAAGGGGGAATTCGAAATCAAGTTCCAGGCCAACACCCCGCCCGGCACCTACACCATGTACCTCGCCGGGTTCAACCAAGGGATGCAGTACAAACGCAATCCCGAAGAGGCCTCCAAGGCCAAGCTGCGGCAGGAACGGATCGCCAAGATCCTGACCGACTCACAGGCCAAGACCCAAACCGCCACGCAAACGGTCCAGGCCAAGCAGACCGAACTGACCGCAGCCACGAACGAACTGAACCAGTCGACGACCTCCCAGGCGACCGCCGATCAAGCGGTCACGACGACCGATGCGGCCCTCAAAGCCGCCGAGGTCGTCCTCAAGCAGAAGATGGACCAATCGGCAGCCGCCCCCACGGACGAGGCCCTCAAGACCCAAGTCACGCAGGCCAAGACCGCCGTCGATGACGCCGCCAAGAAACTCAAGGACGCTCAAACCGCAGCTGCCGAGGCTCTCAAGAAGCTGGAAGAATCGACCAAGAAGAAGACCTTGGCGGATGAGGCAAAAGTGAAGTCCGACATGGAACTGGTCCTGGCCCAGCAGTTCCAGCAGAAGGCCACACAGGAGAAGCAACTGGCGGATCAATACGCCCAGCAGAAGCAGAACGAGGCCAACCCGCAGGGGCGCAGCACCAACGTGCCGTCGAACTCGCTGACGATCAAGGTCGTCGAGTTCCCGTTCAAGGTCGACGCCCTGGCCGATGCGGTTTCGGTCAAGCAAGGCGAGAAGCTCGAAGTCCCGATCAAGGTCTCGCGGCAATACGGGTTCACTGGGGCGATCAATGTCCAGACCCAACCTCCCGGCGGGGTGGGCGGACTCAACATCCAGACCATCAACATCCCCGACAACCAGACCGACCTGAAGTTCGTGATCGATGCCGCCGCGAATGCCACGGTGGGGGAACACGTTTGCAACGTGCGACTGAGCATGAACTTCAACGGAGCCGCCCTGACGATGGAGCGCCCGCTGAAGCTCACCGTCGTCGAGGTCAAGGTGGAAAAGTAGGACGGCCTTTCCAGGCCGTCCCCGAGCGACTCACAACAACCAGGACGGGTGACATGGGCCGGAAAGGACTCACTGCCGGGAGTCGCCGATTTCTCCGAAATCGGTGCAGGGGTTCACGCCTGCTTGAGCCATACCTGAATGCGAAAGTCGAACCAGCGATTTCGGAGAAATCGCCGACGTAGGATGGGCAATCCTGCCCGTCCCCGCTCAACTCACCACTGCCAGGACGGGTGACATGGGACGGCAACGACCCTCTGTACCCCGAAAGGGGTTACAGGGGATAGCCCAGGGTTGGCGACGAAGGAGCCTACCCTGGGTTGAGGTGACGAGGGGATCGAACCCTGAAGGGGTTCTACCCTCGCGAGCGGGTGTGCAACCCCTTCAGGGTTGAGGTCATTCGGGACACGAGTCCCAGGGTGCGCTCCCTTCGGTCGCGACCCTGGGCTATCAGCTCTAACCCCTTCGGGGTACAGAGGACTCGCGACAATTGAGGG
>JANOKO010000681.1:0-1071 GCA_031419335.1 Planctomycetota bacterium | reverse complement strand
TTGGGCGAGCGAGTTCCCAGGGCTGCTCGCCCTGGGCTATCGAGTCAGTCCCCGTTGGGGCCGAGGGCAGGGATTCTGCGTAGAATGGCGACTGCACTCCTTCGGAAGTCTCGGAAGTCTTCGGAAGTCTGGCGGGTCAGTTTTCAAGAGCGGGTCGCCCCTGGGCGTGTCAGCCCCTGGCCGAGGTTCTCGGCCAGGGCCTCTGGGAGTCCCGGAAAAGGCCGCATTGGAGCCAAGCCTCCGTAAATCCTGATGCCGTCAGACAATCCGAAATCCCCCCAAAGAGTCGGGTGAACCTGAAAGTCTTTCACCGTGCTGCTCGGTCTCATAGGGGGCGAGATCGGCAGATTCTGCGGGACTGTACTCGCTCCACGGGTCACAGGGGCCTCTCCCCATCCCTGACCGGCAGACAACTCCCGATTCTCTAGGCCTGGCTCGTGTTGAACTGGATCGATCCCATGGACTTGTCCGATTCTATCACGAGAAGCGATTACTCCGCGGGTGCGGAGATATTGCGCCCCAGTCTGGGGAGGGGCGAAGCTCCTGTGGAGCCGCGAGCGGGAGCCATCATTCCTGACACGCAGCGGCTCGGCGGGAGCATCGCTCTCCCTGTCAAAACTGCTCCCACGCCATCAGACGGAACGCCAGCATGCAGCCACAGACCTCGGCTCACCGGCCCACAACCGACGCGATCGAGTTCGATGATTCGATCCATTGGGGTCATGTGGTCGTTCATTCCCCGTGGCTCTGGGGAACATTGATCACATTTGGGTTCTACCAGGCGATCCCCCATATGACGCTGTGGAAGGCCCCGATCGAAAGGTACTGTTGCAGCCACTGGGTGGAGTACCTCGAAGTCGGGCTGTTCTTCGTCGGCCTGGTCGTTCTGGTGCAGAAGGCGTTTGCGCTGAGGCATGAATTTGCGGCCTTTCAAGCCACTTCTCTGAGAGTACTCAGCACAGAGGCCAGCGCCGCTCAAGACCAGCTGCGCGGGGAGTTGAGTCAGTTGCAGGAGTCGCAACTGGACACCGTGTGGGCCAAGCGGATGCGAGGCATCGGGCGGTTTCTGAA
>JANOKO010000680.1:0-1098 GCA_031419335.1 Planctomycetota bacterium | reverse complement strand
TCACATCCGCGACTTCGGCGGATTTGACATCGAGTTCGACAATTACGGCAGTACCAACTCACCTGAGAATCGCCAGCTCTGTCACGAGATCTGGGCGGCGCTGCGCAAGGCCAATATCGTCATCGAGAAGCCTGCCGAGCGGCTGTTCGATCCGGAGGTCGGCACGTTCCTCGCTGACCGGTTCGTGAAGGGGGCCTGCCCCAAGTGTGGGGCCGAGGACCAGCACGGGGACGCTTGCGAGAAGTGCCTCGCCAACTACGCCCCGACCGAACTGATCAATCCCCGCAGCACCCTCTCGGGAGCCAAGCCGGAACTGCGGTCGAGCACCCAGCTCTTCGTGCAGATCGAACACCTGCATGAGTATCTGGCCACCTGGACGCAGACCAGCGGAGCCCTCCAGCCGGAAATCGCGAACTTCCTCAAGAACAACTTTCTGGCCGACCCGCTACGGGACTGGGACGTGTCGCGCCCGGCGAAATACTTCGGCTTCGAGATCCCCGACAGCCCCGGCAACTACTGGTACGTCTGGTTCGATGCCCCGATCGGGTACATCGCCAGTACCGCCGAGTGGTGTGAACGGACTGGCGAGAAACTCGATGATTGGTGGAAGAACCCAAACTCCGAAATCCACCACTTCATCGGCAAGGACATCACGTATTTCCACACACTGTTCTGGCCCGCGATGCTGCATACGGCAGGATACCAATTGCCGTCGAAGGTCCATGTTCACGGGTTCCTGACGGTCAATGGCGAGACTAACTTTGGCACGGGACCCGCTTATTTTTTCCTGGGGCTGGACCAGATTTTCAACGGCGAGCTGAACATCCCGGCAGGGGACACTATCTTTCTAAACGGGGATGCCGACCTTTATGCTTACAGCGATTTTACGCTGGGCAGCAGGGTGTTCTTCCTGCTCACCAACGCCGACATCAGCATCCACGACGACCTTTTTGTTTCCGGGGTCGTCAAAGTTCACCCATATCCCGGCTATGGCGACAACACCGGTTTTTACAATGGCGGCGTCATTCACTCCGGCGGCAGCACTGCCGACTCTTTGCTGGTGTTTTCCCCGCTGGAGAACGACGGCAGCGTGACGGG
>JANOKO010000679.1:0-3593 GCA_031419335.1 Planctomycetota bacterium | reverse complement strand
GCCGCGATCGACCGCGCCGAACGCCCCTTCGAATCGACCGATACACTGAGCAACTACAGCAAGCATCAGAAAAAAGCATTCACTCTCCTGACTTCACGCGAGACCAAGGCGGCATTTGATCTGGCCGCCGAACCGGTCGAGGTCCGCGAGCGGTATGGCACCGGCATTATGGGCATGTCGTTCCTCCTGGCCCGTCGACTCGTCGAGGCTCAGGTTCCGTACATCACGGTTTTCTACAAAGAGAACAAGGAACTGGACTCGTTGTGTAAGAGCGGCGGCGGTTGGGACACGCATGGGAATAATTTTGGGTGCCTGAAGGATAAGTTACTTCCCGAGTTCGACCGGCCGTACTCGACGCTGCTGGCCGATTTACATGAGCGGGGTCTGCTCGATGAAACGTTGGTGATCGTCTCCAGCGAGATGGGCCGACGCCCGAAGATCGGCGATCCGCGCTCCGGAGGTATCAGCGGAGCGGGCCGCGACCACTGGACCAGTTGCATGTCGGTCCTGCTGGCCGGTGGAGGAATTCAAGGCGGCCAGGCTTACGGGACGAGCGACAAATACGCCGAGTACCCCGCCGACAAACCGGTCGCCCCCGAAGACATCGCCCACACCGTCTTCCACGCGATGGGGATCGACGACCTGACCTCCCATGACCGCGAGGGACGACCCTATCCCCTGCTGGAGGCCGGTCGGCCGCTGTTTGAGTTGTTTGGATAGAGTTCCCGTGGCACTCCAAGGCGACTTCAGCGCTTCCAGATTGAGCTGAGGTTTTGAATCGAATACTTGAGATCCAGATTGCAATTGGTGGCGGACCAGCTGATTTCGCGTGGTCCCATCGTGGTGTCGACGCTGGTACTCATGGCGGTTTGCCCATGGTTAAGGAAGATTTCGATCGAGCCGCGGTCCACGAGAATATCGAGCACGATCTGGTTGTCGACCATCTGGAAGGGGACCGTGACTGCTTGGCAAGTGAGTCGGTGCGTCGCAAAGTCGAGGGAAACCGGTACACCCAAAAACAGCAAATTGGCTGTGCCAGGCGAGTCAGGTCGGATTTCGATGTGGACTCGCACTGCGTCGAAATTGTCGGCACCGTTGGACTCCATGGCAGCGTCCTGGATGTGTGTTTTTTCTGAGTGGAAGGGAGTGCGACTTGTCAGCCCATCGAACTCCCGCACCGGTTGAGCGTGCAGCACCACTTTCTCCCCGGCCTTATGCAGCGTCAGCTCCACCGGCACGACCATCTGCTGGTTAAACGGCATTCCCTTGAACTCGATTCCCTGGCCCCAGCCGATCTGGATGATGCGGCCCTGCGGATCGTTGCTGTAGGTCTGGGCGGCGTAGAAGTTCCCGTGCCAGAGTTGTTGCTTGGGGCCATCGGGGGTGAAGGTCTTGCCGTCGAACTGACCGGTGGTGTACTTGCCATCGGCGGCGTACAGCACCCAGCGTTTTTCATAGGTGCCCTTGATCTGGGCTTCGAACAGATCGGGGCATTCGTAGTAACCTTCAATGCGGCTGGCGAAGTCCCACTTCCGCATGTCGACCGAGGTGTGGAATGTGATCCACTGCTTCCCCTCGTACTCATCGTAGAGGGCCATGACCCACTTCTTCGTCGGAGCGTGCCACAGCAGCTTGGGGTCGCGCCCTTGGTGCTTGACCACGGGGTTCTCGGGCAGTTCGGTCCAAGTTAAGCCGTTGTCCTTGCTCGTGAGAAGGCACTCCCCGCGCCCGGTACTCGTGAAGGCCGCAATGATCGTCTCGATGCCATTCGTCTTCTCACCGAACCCAGTTGTGTTGAGCGGGTCGACGACCGCACTCCCCGAGAAGGCCCAGTCGCCGAACTTCGCCGGGTAGACCGACTCCGGCAACTCCACCCAGTGCAGCAGATCGGCACTCACCGCATGCCCCCAGTGCATGTTTCCCCAGCCCCAGCCGTACGGGTTGTGCTGGTAGAACAAGTGGTATTTGCCGTTGGCAAACACCAGACCGTTGGGGTCGTTGAGCCAGCCGCGTTGTGATGTGAAGTGGAACTGCGGGCGGAGTTTTTCCTGGTAGAGTTCTGTGGCGGATGGCTTCTCGTCCGAGGGGGTGATCGCCGCCAGAGCTTCGTGGCCGCCAGGGAGACGGTCGACGCTCACGGTGAGCGACTTGCCCCGAAAAGCACTCACATCGGCTAGCGTCACAAAGTCGACCGGCCCTTCGGCGTATTCGATCTCGAACTCGCGCACCGTCTGGCCATGGACCGTGAACTTCATCCTTCGT
Organism: Planctomycetota bacterium; assembly: GCA_031419335.1. GTDB lineage: Bacteria > Planctomycetota > Planctomycetia > Planctomycetales > Planctomycetaceae > TH-plancto1. Next base: position 1,331 of record JANOKO010000679.1, on the reverse strand, counting down.
TTCGGGGCACCGTTCTTGACTGGAAGGTGCAGGTACTGCTTGTCGATGGCGATCGACCTCGCAGCTGGCTCGTGCCCCCGCCGCTTGTCGCTCTGCATGATCTGATCGACACTGATGTGCCCCCAACCGCCGGTGGCCTGATCGACGATCTCGATCGTCCCTTTCTTACCCACGAACTTCGCGACATCCCATGAGTCCCAGTCGAGGGCCTCGCTCCCGCCAGCGGAGTTGTTCGGGCCGGATGAGGTGTGGACCGCTTCGCCGTTCACGAGCAGCTTCACCACCAGTTGGTCCTGGTGCTGGCCCCCGCCGACCAGGAAGTTGATCCAAGGCCGCTCGATCTTGAACTCCGGCGAGGTCAGCTTCCCCGTGGTGCTGTCGCCCTGGAAGAAGCTATTGACCAACCGGGCTCCTTCGAACCCGCTGACGGGCATCTGGCCGGGCAAGTTTCCCTTCGCGGGGCCGGGGCCAAAGGCTTCGCCTTCGACCATCCAGGGGGCATAGGTGTCTCCCTCAAAATCGGCGATAAGGATGTCCTCGGCGGACCACGCTGAAGAAAACAACCCCCAGAGGGCAAGGCAAGCGAGCCGTAGAATGCGCATGGAAGAAACCCAAAGATGTCAGAATGTGGCAGTTGCTCACTCAGTTTACTTGATGGGGGTCGTCAACACACTCGCGAGCTGAGTGACTGTCAAATGTGGTGTGTGCGTCTGGATTGTCGGTGGCGAATCCGGGCGCGGCGGTCCACCCCCTTGTCGGCGATTTCTCCGAAATCGCTGAAGCGACATTCGCCTCCGAAAACAGCTCATACATGACCTCTCGTCCGTGAATCGTGAATGTCTCTCATTTCCGCGAGCCGAACCGGCGATTTCGGAAAAATCGCCGACAATCCAGACGCACACACTCAAATGTGTGTCCATCAGGGGCGACAGGTCTCTGTCGGACATCCACCACGCAGACATCAAGGGCCGGGGAAAACCCGGTGGCCAAGGGATCGCCGAAGGTTCGGCAGCTTGGAATGGGCCAGTTCTGCGAGTGGGATACAATGCGGGACCGGCTGCCGAGTGCAGGACACGGATGCGTTTTGGTGCGTCGGTCGTGTATTTCCACTACACATGTGTTGCTCAGGCGAGTCAAAACGGTAGCTCGCTTGGATGGAATTGGTGCTGCATAAGGTGTTCGATGTATTTGCCGAGGATGTCCGTCTCGATGTTGACCTGGCAGCCCACAGAGCGGCGACCGAGCGTTGTGACTTGCAGTGTGTGAGGGATCAACGCGACGCGGAATGTCTCCGGGTTCACCGCGACCAGCGTCAGACTCACGCCATCGAC
>JANOKO010000678.1:0-2601 GCA_031419335.1 Planctomycetota bacterium | reverse complement strand
GAAGTGCTTCTTCGGGATTGATGCCCCACCGCCGGGCGATGTTCGCCACCACGAACAACACATCTCCCAACTCGGATTCGATCCGTTGTTTTCGGGCCACGTCGCTGATCTCTTCGTCGGGGACCGGTGCCATGTCAACGGAGGCCGCTATCACTGGCACGTCGCCCAGTTCCTCTCGCAGCTCCTCTAATTCCTCGCGCAGCTTGTCGAACAGCATCGCCCGATGCGGAAAGTCATAGCCGACCCGCGCCGCCTTCTTACTGAGCCGGGCGGCCTTGGCGAGAGCGGGCAACTCCAGTGGAATTCCATCCAGGAGAGAGGCCCGTTGCTTTTCGGCTTGCTTGGCACGTTCCCAATGCGAGAGGACATCACTGGCCGAATGAGCCTGTGCCACTCCAAACACATGCGGATGACGATGTATCATTTTGGCCGTGATACGTTCAATCACGGCGATGATGTCAAACCGTCCCTCATCCTGACCAATTTGAGCATCCAGGACCACTTGCAGTAGCAGATCGCCCAACTCTTCCGTGATCGCCTCATCGTCGTTGGCATCGATCGCCTCCAGGAGTTCATACGTCTCCTCGAGCGTGAATGGTTTGATCGTCCCGAGCGTCTGGACCCGATCCCACGGACAACCCGTGGGAGACCTCAATTGGGCGATGACTTCGCACAGCCGCTGAAACGCCGGACCCAGACGAGCGGGATCGGGGGGAGTTCCAGGTGGTGGAGGAGACATGCGTGAAACCATGCAATCGAAAGACTCATTCCAGTGGCAGACCCCGGCACGGTAATGGCTCTCATGCGAGAGGGCAATTCAGGGATCGACGGGATGCATCCCCTCACAGAACAGGTTAGACTTGCCTGATGCGTCTTGGCGTACGAATCGCCGGGCGTCCCGCCTGCGGAAGCCTGCCTGCTATGCCCTCATTCGTCACTCTTCGATCGATCGCCCTGGTTGTTTTGGGCGGCGTGTGGATCGTTGCACCTCTTCGTGCTGCGGAGCCGATCGACTTCAACCGCGATATTCGATCGATCATTGCGAACACCTGTTTTCGGTGTCACGGGCCGGATGAGGCCGAGCGGAAGGGGGACTTGCGGTTTGATCTTCGCGAGGGAGCATTAGCGGATCTTGGCGGTCATGCGGCGATCATCCCTGGCAAACCGGACGAGAGTGAGATCCTGAAGCGGATCACGAGCACTGACCCGGATGTGATGATGCCGCCGCCGGGACATGGAAAGCATCTGACGGAGCGGGAGATTGATCTTCTCCGGCGGTGGATCGCCGAGGGGGCGAACTATGCTGTTCACTGGTCTTATCAAACCCCGCAAAAAATCGCCCTGCCAGAGACGCCGGAGTTCTCTCAATTCACTAAGACCGCCATCGACCGGTTCGTGGCCGCCAAGCTCAAGGGGCATGGGCTGGCCCCCTCCGAAGAGGCCGATCGGGCCACGCTCATTCGCCGTGTATCGCTCGATCTCACTGGACTTCCACCCAGCGACGAAGAGGTCGCAGCCTTCATGGCAGACACCGCCGAAGGGGCGTACGAACGACTGGTGGATGGATTGCTCAAGAAGCCCGCTTTCGGAGAACACTGGGCGCACATGTGGCTCGATCTAGCCCGCTATGCGGACTCATCCGGGTACGCCGATGACCCGATGCGGACGATCTGGGCCTACCGCGATTATGTCGTTCGGTCGCTCAATGCGAACAAGTCCTTTGATCAATTCACGATCGAGCAGATCGCGGGCGACTTGCTGCCGGATGCGACCGAGGAACAACTCGTGGCGACGGCGTTTCACCGCAACACGTTGACCAACAACGAGGGCGGCACCAATGACGAAGAGTTCCGGAACGTCGCCATTGTGGATCGTGTGAACACCACCTTTGCCGTGTGGATGGCCACGACGATTAGCTGTGCCCAGTGCCATACGCACAAGTACGACCCGATCACGCAGAAGGAGTTCTTTCAGGTCTTCGCGATCCTGAACAACACCGCCGATGCCGACCGCAGCGATGACTCGCCGCGATTAGAACTCTTCTCGGCGGAACAGAAGGCGAACCGCACGGCGTGGCAGGCGGAACTGGTGACACTCGAAGCGGTCTTGAAAACACCTACACCCGATCTCTCGGAATCGCTGGCGAAATTCGACCGCGACTACCCGCGCGATCTCCCGTGGGCGGGACTGAAACCGGACGCGGCGACAAGTCTCAATGGGGCTGAGTACACGATCGGCGAAGATCAGTCGGTCCTCGTCACCAAGCCGCCGAAGACCGACACAACGACGGTCCTGCTCCCGGCTCCAGCGGGTCCATTGTCAGCGCTGCGGATCGAAGTGCTGCCCGACCCGTCGCTACCGGGGAACGGGCCGGGCCATGCGGGGGGCAACTTTGTCATCACCCACATCTCGGCGACGATCGTGCCCAAGAACGAGTCGCGACCCCTGGGGCGGTTCCTCCGCGTCGAATCGCCGGGGAAGCAGCGGAACCTGCATCTGGCCGAAGTTCAAGTCTTTAGCGGGGCCGAGAACATCGCCCTTCGAGGAAAGGCGACACAAAGCAGCACCGACTACGGCGGTAGCGCGTCGAGGACGGGCAGG
>JANOKO010000677.1:0-2342 GCA_031419335.1 Planctomycetota bacterium | reverse complement strand
TCGACTGGCAAGATGGCCAAGTCGAGTGTGTCGGCAATCTCCTCACCGACAGTCTTCAGCGGCAAGGCCCGGTCCTTGCGGGCCAGCCGTTTCGCCATCTCCAACTGGGCCACGACAAATGTCGGGCTGGCGTTCCCGCTGGCCCAGTTGTTCCACACCGTCGGCGGCAGCTCTCCGGGCGAATCAGGATTGATCGCCAACTTCTGAAGAGTTTCAGAGAGCGTTGCCGGACCCGCTGCGGTGAGGCACGTGAGTACACGCCCCTTACCGAATTCGTGTTCGAGCATCAGGGGGGCTCCGTCCCGCAGGCTCGCGATGACTCGGGCCCCCTCAGCCCGTGGAGCCGACGCATCGACCGCGAAGTAGGCGTTGATCTTCACGAAATCAATCAGCGGGTTCTCTTGACCCGCCAGGATCGCAAACACGGGGTGATCGGTCACCACGAGGTCGGGCGTCTGCGTCCCCTCGACCGGTGGCAACAGTGTTGGCGTCAGTCCCAGCGAGACCGGGAGCAGCCCCTTCCCCCCCGCGTAGAACTCCTTGTTGAAGTACCCCGTGTTGATCGTCTCACCAACAAAGAACGCGAGCCCCCCACCGTCGCGGACGTACTTTCGCACGGCCTCGGTGGCATCCGGCGGCAACTCTGGGACATTGATGAGGTAGACCAGCGCGAACTCGGCCAGGTTCCGCTTCCGCAGCCCCTCGGGGCCATCGATCGTGACGGCATACCCCGTGACTGATTGATCGGCTGCCAGTGCATCAGACACGTACAGTCCCTGGACCGCACTGGGTGTGCCATCAATGACGAGTACCAGATTCGCCTGTGGCACGTCGACCGCCAGACGGCGGATGTTGTCGGCTTCCAGGGAGTCCGCTTCGAGCGAGACCTCGGCGCGGTGCAGACCGCTGGTGGAGAAGTCGACATCGAATGTCACTTCACGCGATTCCCCGGCTGGAATTGGCGGAAGTGGCTCGCGGCGGTTCAGAGTCTGCCCATCGATCGACACGGCCAGTTTGGCAGTGGTCACCTCGCGCTGGCCGGAGTTGAGTACCTTGGCCCGCAGCGTGACGGGTACGCCGACCGCAGCTGTCTCGACAGCTCCGGTCAGATCGGTGATGGCGAGGTTCTCGTGCTGCTCGCTGACGAGGCGGACGAAGTTGAGGCTGACCTTGGCGTTGCTCAAGGTTTCCAGTTCGCTCACGAGTGCCCCATTGTCATACCAGTCGGCCCGGCGGAAGTCCGATAACACGTGTAGCACCTTTTCGCTGGCTCGATCACTGGTCAGGCGGTTCCGCACAGTCGTCAGTGCGGCATCCGGACTCCCCGCGCGGAATGTGCAAGTGAGATCCTGCAACTGAGCCGCTGAGTCATCGAGCAATTGGGAGTCCACATCGCGCTCGGTTAGCCCCGACGAAGTCTCGGTCGGACTGGACATGAGAACTAGAGTCACACGCTGAGTGCCGGGACGTTCGGCTCCTTGAGCGATAATACCCCGCACGACTTCGCGTGCCTGATCGAAGGCGCTCGACTCGCCGACTCGGTCTCGCATCGACCCCGTATCATCGAGCAGGATGACGTGATGCGTTCGCGCCCCTTGAAACAGAGACAAATGCTTGGGGTCCAGTATCAGCCGACCGATCAAAGCCAGAATCAACAGCACCAGCGCAATGCGGGCCAGCAGCAGCAAGAGCTGTTCCAGCAGCACCCGCCGCCGGTTCTTCTGCTCGCTCACCAGCAGAAACTCCATAGCCGCAAACCGCACCCGCTTGTACCGCAGCCGATTGATCAAATGAATAATGATCGGCAACGACGCCAACGCCACGCCGGGCCAGAACAGTGCGGGGTTCAGAAAGTGCTGGAGGATCCAGGGCGACACGGGGACCTTTCCCGACTCAATGGGCAAACAGACGTTGCCGGATTGTAGCGAGTAAGCACGAAACGTCGCCTGTCGTTTCACCCGACATGAGGCGAGTGGGGTGCATTCGCACATTGGCGGTAGGCTGACTGTCCCCTTTCTCCCGCAATCGGCGTTGAAGTACGGGATGTCGTGTTAGGGGAGGGGGCTAGTGGTCCGTCAAGGCTTGATTTAGGGGTTCGCCTCCCTCGGGAGGGCGAGGCTCCCGCCGAGCCACGACTGCGAGTCGACGCGCCCCCTGGCTCGCGGCTCAGCAGGAGCTTCGCCCTCCCGTACGGGCCTGGATCAACCCCAAGATCAAGAGTTGACGGGCTGCGAGGGCGCGGGGGACATATCGCTCGCTCACGCCTCGTCACCCCGATCCATTCCCCTCATTCAAGTCCTCTCCGAAAGCGATGCCGACTGTGGGGGAGAGGGGACAGAATG
>JANOKO010000676.1:0-3472 GCA_031419335.1 Planctomycetota bacterium | reverse complement strand
CTTTCTTCGACTATGACCGCGATGGTCGGACGGACATTTGGTGCGTCGGAGGTGGTCAGTTCCTGAGCCCATCTGCCGAGCCGACGGGGTTGCCATGTGCCCTGTTCCGTAATCGAGGACAGCGGTTTAATCCCGTCACGGTGGCCGCCGGGATCAACGCCCCGAGTCACTATCAACACGGCGTGGCCGCTGCCGACTTCGATCATGACGGATTCGTCGATGCCCTCGTCACCGGATATGGCGGACTGCAACTTTGGCACAACCTGGGAGACGGGACGTTTGAGGATGTCACAGCTGCAACCGACCTGAACGCGGATACCCAGTGGAGCTCCAGTGCCGCGTGGGGGGACTTCAACCAGGATGGGCACCTTGATCTGTATGTCACGCACTATGTGAACTGGTCGAATGCGAACGACCCGCCGTGTTACACGCATGGGGATCGGCGCGAGGTCTGCGCCCCGGTCGTGTTTGAGGGGTTAACCGATTCGGTCTTCGAGGCCGATGGCTCCGGCAGCTTTCTTGATCGGTCGACCGATGTCGGGCTGGTCGAAGGCGGCAAGGGGATGAGTGCCCTCGTCGCAGACCTCGACCTCGATGGAGATGTGGATGTGTATGTCGGTAACGACACCACGCCGAAGTTTCTCTACGAGAACGTCCACGGGCAGCTACGCGAACGTGGGCAACTCAGCGGGGTCAGCTTCAGCAAACTCGGAGTTGCGGAAGGTTCTATGGGGACCGACCTCGGAGACTTCGACCTCGATGGGCTGCCGGACCTGTGGGTCGCAAACTTCGAGGACGAGACGTTCGGCCTGTACAAGAATCTCGGCGGGATGCAGTTCGAACATGTCAGCCACGAGACCGGGCTCGATCGCATCGGCCAGGCGTACGTCGGGTGGGGCGTGGTCTTTGGGGACTGGAATCTCGATGGCGACGAGGATGTCTTCGTCAGTAACGGGCACGTCGTCCGCCACGCCCACAAAGCTCCCGTGAAACAGATCCCTGTGCTGATGGAGAACTTGGCGGGGAAGCAGTTCCAGAACGTCGCCGAACTCAGCGGAGCCTACTTCCGGGCCGCTCATCCGGGTCGAGGGGCAGCTGCGGGCGACCTCGATCTCGATGGCGATCTGGACCTCGTGGTGTCGCACGTCAACCAGCCGGTGGCGGTGTTGGAGAACCAGGGTCCGCAGGTGAGCCGATCGATTACCGTCGAACTCACAGGCACGAAGTCCCCACGCTGGGCCATCGGGACTGTGGTGCGACTGATTACGACGCAAGCCTCACAAATCCGGCAATGGCGCGGCGGCGGGAGTTTCGCCTCCACCGGCGATTCGCGATTACTCTTCGGAGTCCCGCCGGGACAGCACCCCGTCCGGCTGGAAATCAGTTGGCCAAGCGGCCTCCGCGAGACGATTCCGCTGGAGACGCAGGTACATCGCATTCATGTCGTCGAGGGGGAACAGCATCTGTTCGACATTCTTAGTGAGTAGTGGCGATCACCCGTGTTGGCCCAGATGTCTCTTTCAACATCTGCGTGAAGTGAGGACACGATGATCTACGGATCGACGTGAGTTGACGGTCTCGCGTTGATTAGCAATCCAGGCGATCAAAGCCTATCTGGGACACCACTCGACCTTGACCACATCATACGTGGCGAGGGTCGGTTTTCGTAGGCTCCCGGACACGACCCGCAGTGGTCATGAACGATCACTCGTCGACGGTCATATTGAAGACGGCGACCCTGTGGGGCGAAGAGATGGGAGTACGGTCTCCCAAATGCCGTTGCCCATAGCTTACTCGGACGCGGTACGTTCCTGTCTGTTCCGGTGCTATCAGTTTGAGAGACCACGTCCCATGGGAACGGCTCTGCTTCTTGATACTTGTCATTTGGGTGGCCACGACGACCTCACCGGGTGTCAACCAGGAACGTCGCACAATTTCGATCTGCACCAGCGGGGACGGCTTGCTGCGTTCCAGGAGTATCGCTGCCTGGCTTTTGCTCTGGAGCTTGAATGCTTCGGAGAGAGAAGCGACTCTCCAGTCAGTCCAATCCATGTCACAGCCTCCTGAGACATCAATCTTGGATCTCGATTTCACTCTCACTCCACCCGAAGTCGGATCGGCTTTGTCAAAGAGGAACTCCTTCAGTGCTGGCTCACCACTCTCAGCTGCTTCGAAGGATTTCGGGGGAGCTGCGTTCATGTAAGCGTAGAGATCCACATTCAGCAGGGCGTATCCCACGCATCCGATGGCAAGGAACACTCCCACGACAATAAGCCATCTCTTCCAATTGATGTCAGTGAAAAAGTCGATGGCTAAAACTCCCCCACGGATTCGTTTCCATTCCGCGAACCGAGCGCCCACCAGACGGGTAAGCCAATCGATGAAGAGACAAACCGGACGCTGCCATCCGCCAGCAGGACATGAACACCGCCGGGGTGGTTGCTGCTGGGGGAAAACGCACCCTGCGAGATTTTATTCGGGACATGGAATGACCATGAGTTCGGGGGAGCAATATGGTTATACGGGGATTCCGCGCCTAACGTAGCAACCCCTTCATACCCGCCCAATGTCGCTGTGGTCCGATTGACAGGGTCAACGCAATATGCAGCCAGTTCAGACTCTTGCCCGTCCACGAAGACTCGACTTGTTAGCCATATGTACCGCAGTGGATCCTGCCTCGCCTGTGCATCTGAATTAAAGCTGGACTCTCCAGGTAAAGTCCGGACGAGTTGCTCTGAAAACATGGCGGTCGTTGAGAGCCCATCGGTGATGTCTCGGAGGAACGTGGGATGACCGTCAGGGGATGAGCCGGCTCCATGCAAAGCCAACATTCCGTTGAGCGAAAGGATTTTTGTCCCATGATTTATCGGATAGCTGGTTCGCCATTTGACGGTAGAGGCTTGAGGGTCGCTCGGGCAGACGTACAGCGCCGGTCCAGACGGGATTGACTGGGTTGGTGGCCCCACACCATCCAGAAAGTCGGACAAGGGTGCCATATCAACAAGAGGCAACAGTTTTGTAAGTGGAAAGATGGTGTGTGGGAGTTTTCCGCCGGATTTGTCGCAATGATTGTGGACCGCAACGCCGATCTGGTGCAGTTCCTGCACGATCTCGCCCTCCGTGTTGTAGCGATTTTCCGGCTTCTTGGCGAGGCAGCGCTCGACGATGAGCTCGAACATCGGATCCGAGTCCTGCGGAAATGGCGGCAGGGGCTCGTTCTGGATTTTGTTGAGGAGGAGCGCGAGCGACGGGTCCTCGAACGGATGGCGCTGCAGCACGAGCTGATAGAGCATGATGCCCATCGCCCAGATGTCGGCGCGTTTGTCCACCGTGCGCGAGGACACGATTTGCTCCGGTGGCACGTAAAGGGGCGAGCCGACGATGGTGTAGGTACCCGTCACGTCCTTCTCGTCCGCGGTGTCTTTCGCGATGCCGAAATCGAGCAGCTTGGCCACCGGCTCGCCGTTGTCCG
>JANOKO010000675.1:0-1097 GCA_031419335.1 Planctomycetota bacterium | reverse complement strand
CTTTGCGACACCCGAGCGCCTGACCGCTTCCGTCATCGCCCGTTGCATTGAGGTCTCATGCAAATGGTGACGACGGATCGCAGCACTCCGGGGATCCTTGGAGAATCCCGCAGCCGGAAACACGAACTGCCAACACCACTCGTGTTCCGCATTCGGGTATTTCACGGCCAGGGCGTACGGCAACTCCACCCGCCCGCCTCCTGCCTGGAGGTCGTGTTGATGCAGTCGCCAGACGCCCCGCAGGTGTTCCAATAGCGCCTCACGTACCCTCTCCGGCAGGACGGTCACGCGATCCTTTTCCCCCTTGCCATCGCGCACCACGATTTGCCCGTTGGTGAAATCGACATCCTTGACCCGCAATCGCAAGGCCTCCAACAAACGCAGACCAGACCCGTACAACAGTTGGGCGATCAAGGCCAGTACACCGCTGAGTTCCGCCAATACCCGCTCGACTTCCTCAATGGTCAGCACACACGGCAAATGGCGTTTGGGTTTCGCCAGCACCATGTCACCCAGATTTCCCACCGGTCGCCCCAAGACTTGACCAAACACGAACACTAACGCATTCAGGGCCTGCTTCTGCGTGGCAGCGGAAACCTGCCGCGCGACTGCCAAATGCTCCAGAAAGCCTCGCACTTCGGCAGCCCCCAGTTCGCCCTCGGGCCGCCCCCCGCAGAACTTCTGAAACCGCTCCCACCACTGGGTATACGCCTTCTCCGTCTTGAGCGCGTAATGCGCCACACGCAACACCCGCCGCAGCCGCTCCGAGACAGTGGCCACTCCATCCGCCGCTGCCGGGCGTACAATCGGCACCGAAATGCCCGCCCGCTGATTGAGCCGCAGCCCCCACGCTTCGCGCAGCATCGGAATCGCCAATTCCTCTCGCTGATACCCGAACTTCATGAGTAAGCCAATGGCGTCGAGTGACTGCTTCACCTGCCATTCGACCTGCCCCTTCCGCATCAACCCTTCCAGGTAGTCGCAGACATCCGACGCGCTGACAGTGCCGATCTTCTTTCCATACGCCCGCAGGAAGTTTTCCATCCGCACGCCGAGCCAGTGCGCCTCCTTCGGCTGACGGCACATCGGCGCGACCA
>JANOKO010000674.1:0-1591 GCA_031419335.1 Planctomycetota bacterium | reverse complement strand
AGCCACGCCCGCCAGCAGCCGCACCGATATCCACCTGTGCCTGACTCACATCATGGTCCGCCGCCTAACAAAATCTCCCAAGTCCACACACTTCAATGAGCATCTGCTCGCCCACATCGCCTGACTTACCGGATGGCCTCTAAGGTTTCCAACTGCCGCTCCAGGTCATGGATCGTACGTTCAAATGGGAGCGGAGTGAGCAACGACATGGGCACGGAATCCAGACACACCAACAGCGACCCCGGCCAAACCGGGGTGCCGTTGAGTATCGTTTTGACATAGCGAGTCACGGGAAGTTGTGGCTGAGTCAGTCAAAAGTGCCCGGCCAGTTTTTTCTCCGAAACAGGCGACACGGGAGAACTCCGGTCGTTGACGCTTCTGGCTCCGGGGTGGCCGAATCTTGTCGGCAACTGTTGCCGCTCAATCCCCCCTGCTCTGTCCCCCTCTTGACACTCGTTGACCACTGACCATATGGTCCCAAGTCCGAGTCATCCTGCCGGGCGGAGCTGGGCGGGTTTCTCATGGATTGGCTGCATGAGTCGTGAATGGAGTCGCAACATGTCTCAGGCAATTCTGCCGATGACCTCCCCGGAGAATACTCCGGTCCCATTAATCGATCTCGTTGAGCAATTCGAAACTCAACGCGAGGAAGTGCTGGAGGCCGTTGAACGTGTATTCTGCAAGCAGGCGTTCATTCTCGGGAGCGAAGTCGCGTCCCTCGAAGAAGAGATCGCCAGCCACTGCGACTCGCGATTCGCCATTGGCTGTGCCTCGGGTACAGATGCCTTGGTGCTGGCCTTAATGGCCCTCGACATCGGCCCTGGTGATGAGGTCATCACCACTCCGTTCACATTCTTCGCCACTGCCAGTTCGATTGTCCGGGTGGGTGCCAAGCCGGTCTTTGTCGACATCGACCCGGCCACCTATAACCTCCATCCCGAAGCTGTGGCCGCAGCTGTCACCAGCCGGACGCGGGCGATCATGCCGGTCCACTTATACGGCCAGTGTGCCGATATGAAACCGCTGTGGCGAACAGCTGTGCAGCATGGTCTGTCGATTATTGAGGACTCGGCCCAAGCCATCGGAGCCAAGTACGACAATCGCAGCACAGGCGTCTTGGGCACGCTGGCCTGCTTCAGCTTCTTTCCGACGAAAAATCTGGGCGGAGCCGGTGACGGCGGGATGCTGACGACCGATGATCCGGATCTCGACGCCCGGTTGCGTCGACTGCGAGTTCACGGCGACGCGGGGCGGTATGAACATGTTGAAGTCGGCATGAACAGCCGCCTTGATGCCATCCAGGCCGCAGTGCTGCGGGTGAAACTCCGCAAGCTCAATGAATGGACCGAAGGTCGCCGAGCGAACGCTGCCCGGTATGACGAAGCCTTCGCGAGTCTCGGCCTGCAAGGGCATATCGTGACTCCGGTCACTCTTCCACAGAACCATCACGTCTACAACCAGTATTGCGTGCGGATCCATGATGGCCAGCGGGCTGAGTTGATGAACCAGCTCAAGAGCTCGCAGATCGGCCATGCAGTCTACTATCCGATTCCCCTGCACTTGCAGACCTGCTTCCAGTCTTTGGGCTACC
>JANOKO010000673.1:0-2416 GCA_031419335.1 Planctomycetota bacterium | reverse complement strand
GCTCCCACAACCCCGCCGCTTTTGCCGCTTTTGTCGCGGCACTGCGAGGCTGGTCCAGCATGACCGAAGAATTGTGAATCGACTTCGGCAACAGGTCTGAATAATTCGCCGTCATCCCCAAGATCGTGTCCGGATCGATCGGGGAGCGAATCGGCTTCAAGTGCGGAGAGATCTGAGACTCCAGCAACTGCAACAATTCCGTTCGGACATTCGGACGGATCACGCGCGGAAACCAGCGCACGCGATCCGAGTCATTCCGAATCACGGGAACGGCCAGTCTCGAGGGGCGGATCGCCTGCGAAAACTCTTTCGGAAGGGCAGACATGGAAACTCCACGGATGAAAGTGGATCAATCAACGGGTCGGGTATCACGCGAGAGCAATTCCGACTTCGCTCTGGACACCTTCTGGGCCTCACGCTCTCCGGGGGGAGGGGGTGAAGGGGTGCATCCTGGCGACTTCGGAAAATGCCCTGTGGTCGCTGATTGTTACTGGACCATGCCTCGAATTTCCACCGTACGCTACCGCTTCTTCTCACTCGCTTTAAGTTGCTTGATCGCCTCGGGCAGAGCCTTGTCGACAATCCCGTACACGCCGCGTCCTCCCGAGATGCGGGCGTCAACATCCAGTTGCAGCGACTCGGAGTCGATGTTCCAGAACTGTTCCATCTGGTCACGCGGCAATTCGTCGATCGACCGCAACAGCCGAAAGCCCGTGGCCCGCGCGGGGTCATCAGTCATCCACCACGGGCTCTTGGGAAGGTTCGGGTCGATGTCTTTCCAGGCCGGGTCCGAAGCGAGACGGGACGCACTCCGGCACTCCACAGCTGAGCTGTGCCATGATCCTCCGCGTACAGCGCGGGAGTAGTGTTCCGAGGGCTGGCCCATAATCTCTGCAACGGACAGCGGCTGGCCGTTGGCTGCGGCGACTCTGCCCTTGAAGTTCGTATACCCGTCGGCCAGTACCTGGTCATGGCACCATTCCGCAACGTTACCGTGCATATCATGGAGGCCGAAAGCATTCGGCTTCCCAAGGCCGACCTTTCGCGGTCCGCTGTCCAGGCTGGTGTCGGCAAACCACGCAAAGTCCGCCAAGGGGGCCGGATCGTCGCCAAAGGAATAGGCTGTCTTCGCACCGGCCCGCGCTGCGTATTCCCATTCGGCTTCGGTGGGGACTCGGTACTGTTGTCCGGTGACCGCGGTCAGCCATTTCGTATACTGCCGGGCGGCATACAGAGTCATCGACACGGCGGGCAACTCCGGATCATCTCCGAACTCGAAGGTGAAACTCGATTCGTACAATGCCGTGGGAGCGGTAATGGCATCCATCCGATTCCCCTCTGTCACGAGACGGATCTTGCCCGTCTCAAACTTCTTGAAGACGTTGTATAAGGACATGAACTGTTTGTACTCCGCCCAGCTGAGTTCGTTCTTCTGCATCCAGAACGGGCGTGTCTGCACGAGAACTTGCGGCCCTTCGTCGGCCTCGCGACCCGGTTCGCTCGCGGGGCTACCCAGCCAAAACTCGCCACCGGGAATCGGGATCATCTCAAATGAGACATCGGTTCCGGGAATGGTGGCTGTGTAGGGAACCATGAACCCCTTGTCGGTCTCGACACACAATCCGCTGGCTGGTTTGTCGCTGACCAGACCTGGAACCCCGCCCGCATGCGCATAGGAATAGACTGCCGTGACCCACAGCGTGATGAACACAACTCGCATCGATTCACTTTCCAAACAGGGCCGTCCGGCACCCGGAATCCCAGACCCCGCCATCGCCAGACCTCTCCATCGTACGGGGAGACGGGACGCAGTTCCATGCTGGTTGGGAACGTTGGTACGACCGGGGTGCATTCGTCGATTGGCGGTCCCTATGACCAAGTCGCCAGGCCGGTCAGCGAGGGCCGAGCGCAGCGAGGAGGCCACCAAGCATCGCCCGTACCGGCTGAGTGATCTGAGACTCTCCCTCGAGCCGAGCTCTTACAAAACATGGAGAGACGTACGCCCTTGCTGACGCCTCGGGTGACGGAATCGGGCCAACGCCATTCAGCGAATGCACTTGTACGAGTGTCAAGCGAGGAGCCGTATTTGTTCATCTCGCGACCAAGCTCCTGCTTGGTCACGCCTATCCCCGAAGCACTGCTTCGCCCAGCTACGCAGGACTTCCGCCCAGCTTGTAGGACTGGATTCCGACTGCAAGTGGAGGGACGGTTTGCGAGAGGGAGCGTTCAGGCACGCAGGCGAAGCGGAGCTTCTGGGAAATGCATTCCCAAGCCAGAGCTCTCATCCTTACACACAAGTCTCCGATTTCATGGCACGACATTTGCGCAGCATCAAAGAGGACTGATGGTTCTTGGCGGCGCAAGGAGGGGTGTCATGGCGGATTGGATTGCGGCGGAGATGGCGGGGTTGGATTTG
>JANOKO010000672.1:0-4011 GCA_031419335.1 Planctomycetota bacterium | reverse complement strand
TTTCGATCTTGAACTTCCCGTCCGCATCAGTGACCGCTGCATAGGGATGATCCAAAATGAGCCAGTTCGATTTCATAAAGCTGTGAATGTCACAGATGACCGGAATCGGCATGCTCTCGCTCAAGTCGAACTTCACATCCTGACCGACTTTGTCGTTCGGCTGCACAATGAAGTTTGAAGCATTGCCCGCCACGGGTACGGTATGCACATTGTGGGGTGCCCCATCGGAACTGATGCACTTCACCGACTGGCCCACGCGCACAAACATCCCATGAGGCAGGTAACGACAGCCACTCTGGTCGAATGTCAGCTTGGTGGTGGGTGCCGCCTTGAGAGTCGGATGGACATCCGCCGGGGCTTTCCTCAGAAACACGAAGATATCCGCAATCCCTTGATTAGCTGGGTTGACCACCAATGAGTCGTCGGGCATGTCGACGACGGCACAGACTGCTGGATCCTTGACGACAGGGTCTCCCTTCTTGAACAGCGACGGGGAGTCCAACTTGCCATCCAGCACGAACTGTCCTTCAATCGAACCCCACTCAGCAGCCCACACCGACTGGCCAGAGCCAATGAGCAAGGCGAGCAGCAGTCCACAAGCGGCGCTTCCACGGGTCAACATTGCATGCACTCCACAATCACCAACGGCAGGACCGCGCCGACGATCTCGTATCGTCGCACGGCATTTGGGAAGGAGACCCTCCTGGGCCACGTCAATTCTATGTCGGCATGCGACTCACTGACCAGTAGAAACCCGTGGAATTCCGCGATCTGGGAGGCTTTGAGGAACCGCATTACCGAGGCTGAGACAGGGATTGATGGGAGACGGCCACAGCCTGTCCGTGTTTCATGGCTGGGAGACCGTTCTCATTGCCCACTGCGGTCACTCACGACCAACACGATAGCGTTCGTGTGGAACAGCGTACCAGCTCTTCACAACCTGCGCGGGAGAGAATCCCTATGTTCTTGTCACCCTATTCGCTGAATCCGACAAAGTCGCCGGACTCTACGAGTCCGGCGGTTCAGCGTCCGCGAGGCGAGGCACTCAGTCATTGAGAAAACCGAGTGCCTTAATTACCGAGAGTTCCAAACGACCACACTGCGGGGGCATCGCCCACACCGGACTCGAAGAATCCGGCGACTTTGGACCACCCTGGGGCTCCCGACCTTTGAAACCCTGTCGGTTTCAGCGCGTAGTGTCGATTGTGTTCGCCATCATGTTGTGAATATATTGCTCGCGAAAGGTCAGACAGCGATTCACAAAAAAATGGCGAGTCCAATTCACAGGATTGACTCCCTCCGTTGTGGATTGAAGGACGAATCAACCTGGGTATTCGGCTCCACGACTTGCGGGAATCGATCGGCCCTTCGATCATGCACCCGAACCACCATCTCCCGCAACAGGGAATCGCCGCGAATGGAATGCCTCCTCGACCGCTTCCTGCGTTATGTTCAGATCGACACCCAGTCGGACGAGAAGTCGTCCGCGTTGCCCTCCACCGCCAAGCAACTGGTGCTGAGCCGGATGCTGGAGCAAGAGTGCCGTGATCTCGGCTTGCACGATGTCTCCATCGATCCGCACGGGATCGTCATGGCCACGATCCCCGCGACTGTGCCGCACTCCGCTCCGATGATCGTGTGGAACTCACACGTCGACACCTCACCCGAGTATTCCGGGACGAACGTGAAGCCGGTGGTCCACAGCGACTACCGAGGCGGAGACCTTGTCCTCCCCGGTGATCCGTCGAAGGTACTCAAGGTCAGCGAGAACCCGCACCTCAATGAGCTGTTCGGCAAGACGATCATCACCACCGATGGCACCACACTGCTCGGGGCCGACGACAAAGCGGGCCTCGCCATCATCATGACAGCTGCGGATCGGTTGATGCGGGATCGGTCGATCCCGTGCGGGCCAGTGCGGGTCTGCTTCACGGTCGATGAAGAGGTCGGGCGGGGGGTCGAGGGGCTCGACTTCGCGAAGCTGGGCGGCGTGTGCGGGTACACGCTCGACTCGGGCGGCGTGGGCCGCATCGACACCGAGACGTTCTCTGCGGATTTGGCCATCGTGACCGTCGAGGGACGCAACACGCATCCCTCGGTCGGGAAGGGGGTGATGGTCAACGCGGTCCGCATCCTGAGTGACTTCATCGCGCGGTTGCCTCGGCAGAACCTGTCCCCCGAGACGACTGATGGGCGAGAGGGGTTCATGCACCCGTATCAGATCCAAGGCGGCGTGGCATCCTCGTCGTGCCGGATCATCTTGCGCGACTTCGAGACCGAGAACCTCACGGAGCAGAGGGAACTCCTTGAACGGATTGCCGAGGGGCTACGCGCGGTCTATCCCGAATGCCGCATCACGATTGAAACCAAGAAGCAGTACCGCAACATGCGCGATGGGCTCCACAAAGAACCCCACGCGATCCCCAAAGCCATCGAAGCGGTCCGAGCTGCGGGCATCGAGCCGATTATGGACATCATCCGAGGCGGCACCGACGGAGCCCAAATGACCGAACGCGGCCTGCCCACGCCCAACCTCTCCAGCGGGCAGTACAACCCGCACTCTCCACTGGAGTGGACCTGCGTGGAAGAGATGGAAACCGCTGCGGCGATTTTGGTGCAGTTGGCTGTGGCATGGGGGAAAGAAGTGGAGTAGTTGATAATACTTGCCCCAGTCGTCGCCCCGCAGGGGCATCGCCGCCTCGGCGTTGATCGACACCGCTATCGGGGAGGTTCAACCGTTGGTGGACTTTTCAGGTTCTCCGTGCGAACCGCCTTGCCCTTTTCCCAGTGTTCCTTGGCAACGACTTTGTCGTTCTCATAAATGTCGATCCTGACGATCTCTCCGTCGAGACTGTGTATGATCCGTGTGAGTTTCCCGTCTTCGTCCCAGCACTTCTTTCCTCCCACTTCCTTGCCGTTTTCATAAAGCCCCTCCTCTCTGACGGCTCCATTGGGATGCCACGACGTGTATTTGCCATGCGGTTTCCCGTCCTTGCAAGAATAATCGAACGCCTTTTTTCCCGCACCGTGCCACATTCTCCGCCGCATCAAGTTCACCCCCTGATAGACCTCTTCTTGCATTCGATGACCGTTGCCGTAACGAATCGAGCGGCGGGTGCCATTCGACTCGTACACCTGCATGCTCGTCAGGAGACCATCATCATCCCAACTGACATGTACGCCTTCCGGTTCACCGTTTCGATAGTGTGCTGAATGACCAATCTCTCCATTGGCATGCCAGCCTTGTGACAAACCGTGCCTGACTCCCTCCTTGTAGGAGACCTCCGACTTCGCTCCGCTCTTCTCGGCCACGACCCACACTCCGGAATAGTTTCCCGGCGGTGGATTGGCCTCATCCACGTCATCCGCTCCTTGGCACGCCAGATCGAATCCCAAGCAGAGAGCCATGAGTGCCACTAGAAAAACAAGGTGAGAATGCTTGTTCATGATTGCCTCCCTCCACATCGGAATCATCACACCGGGGATCCGTTCTACACCACGGAGAGAGACGAGGGATCCACTCGCATGGTTCCATAGTTTCGTGACTGTCCTCAGAGATTTGGCCGGAAAATCCGGTTCAGTGACACTTGTGCGAGCCGGGCGACTTGGAGGTCGTTATCGAGCCGATCATGGGCGTGGTGGCCCAGACGCTGCTTTGAGCGTCTGGGTTGTGCAACAACAGGAGGTTACAGGGGGCACGCTCGCCTTTCGATCCCTCTTATTCCTGCGTCACCCAGACATCCAAAGCGATGTCTGGGCCACCCCGCCATAGCGATGAGCATCGACCGTCGCATCCAGGGCAACGTCCCCCCACGTCCACTCACTCACGACCTGCTGCGACACGCGATCGACGAACTCGGCGGCGAGGCCCAGGATGTCGTGATTACGCATCTGGTCGAACATACCTACTACGCTCAAATCCGCATCCGCAAAGATGACGATGTCATCGAACTCGACAGCCGCCCCAGCGACGCCATCGCCCTCGCCGTCCATTACGATCCCCCGCTGCCG
>JANOKO010000671.1:0-1217 GCA_031419335.1 Planctomycetota bacterium | reverse complement strand
CGGGTACGACTTCAACTTCCATGTGCCGAAGAGCGTTTCGCTGCTCTACAGCCTGACGCGGGATGAACGGTTGCTCGATGCGTTCCGGGAATCGGTCCGTGACACGATGACCGAGATGGAATCCGAGATGCAGACGCGGGTCCGCAAGTCGGGCTGCAATGAGGACCGCACGACGGGCAACATGGTCTGGGGCGAGTTCATTCACTTCACATCGAGGCCGATCGACGGCGTGCCTGATCCGCATCTGCACGCTCACTGCTTCGTGTTCAACACAACGTATGACCAGAAGGAAGCGGCGTGGAAGGCGGGCCAGTTCAGCTCTCTGAAACGCGATGCTCCGTACTTCGAAGCTCGGTTCCATGTGCGACTGGCTCGTCGACTCTGCGAACTCGGGCTGGATGTCACTCGCACCAAGAAGGGCTGGGAGCTGACCGGTCTCGACAAGAAGACGCTCGACAAGTTCTCGCGGCGGACAGCTCTCATCGAAGAAGAAGCCCGTCGCAAGGGGATTCTTGATCCCGCCGAAAAATCAGAACTGGGGGCGAAGACACGCGAGAAGAAGCAGAAGGATCTGACGCTCGATCAGTTGCGAGTCGAGTGGCGATCGCGATTGAGCGACGAAGAGCGAGATCAGCTCGATGGCGTGCAGCGTCTCGTCGGTGCCACGCCGATACCCGAGCAACCGGAACAAGCCCCAACTGTCGTGCAGCAAGCAATCAACCACGGCTTCGAACGGAAGTCGGTCCTCCCCGAGCGGACGCTACTTGCCGACGCTCTCAAACGCGGCATCGGTCGGCTGTCGATCACGACCACGGAGCGAGCGTTTCAAGCACAAAACCTGATCAATGCTGACCGGGACGGGCGGCGATGGGTCACCACTCGCGAAGTGCTGGCCGAAGAACGGAAGATGATTGCCTTCGCCCGTAACGGTCGCGGGACCCAGCTGCGTCTTGGCACGGGCAGCCATGTTCTGAAGCGAACTTGGCTGAATCATGACCAGCAAAGGGCCGTCGAACACATCCTCAATTCACGTGATCGTGTGATCTTGGTTCGCGGAGCTGCGGGGGTCGGCAAGACGGCCATGATGCAGGAAGCGGTCGAAGGCATCGCCGAGACAGACACGCAGGTCTTCGCGTTCGCCCCCTCAGCCGATGCCAGCCGGGGCACGCTTCGTGAGGTCGGGTTCGAGCAGGCAGATACCGTCGCCCGACTCCTCC
>JANOKO010000670.1:0-7261 GCA_031419335.1 Planctomycetota bacterium | reverse complement strand
GGAAGCTCGTCAATCGCCCCCAGCGTTGGCTTCCCCGACGAGATCGCGTACCGCCCCAGTTCCGTCTGAACGAAGACCTTAACGACACAGCTAAACAGAATCAGCCACAGGAACAGAAACCCGTGTTCCGCCCCGAGCTTGGTCGTCAGTAGCAACTCCCCCGAGCCGACGATCGTCCCGGCCAACACGATCCCTGGACCGATTTTCTTCAGGGCGGCCCACAGCGAAACGGGTGGCTCCTGGATCTCACTGGCAGGGAGGGCGTAGGGATCGAAGCCGGACATGTCAGTCATGAAAGCATCGCACGAACGGACAACGAGATCGGAGAATGGAGAATGGAGAATGGAGATCGACTTATAACCCGGTACTGATCCATCAGCAACAAGACAGCCCGCGTTGGGGTCACGGCACGGGTCACGGAGAAGTCGCATGGTGTCTGAGTCAGTCCTTCGCCTCCTGGTCATTACTCTGCCTCATTCTCGTCATCGTCATCCCGTGAAGGTCGTCTCCGCGACAGTCCTGAAATTCGGTCGTACGCCAGAGCCGATACCAAAAAGGTATAGGGAACCGCAAACAACATCCCCACTCCCAGTGCCAGGATCCCCATGATGTTGATCAGGAACGTGACGAGCAGGAGTCCAAAGAGTGCCGTCTTGTTCCCGGACATGGTCTTCGAGGACTGCTGCAGCGACTCCAGACCTGGTAAGTCACGATCCACCAGCACAAACAACACGGGCCAATAGATCAAAGCCACGATGATTCCCGGCACGATGCACAGCAACGTCCCGGCCAGCACTGCCAGTCCCGTCACGATGAGACACAGCAGCGCCCGCCAAAAGTAACGTCCGCCTTCGAACAGATCTCCCACCTCAGCGCTTTGTCCCCGCACAATCCTCAAGGCAAACTGGTGCAGGCCAATGTTCAGCCACACGCTAAAAGCCACTCGAATGAATGTCACGATCAGCATCCCGACTGAGAGCAACGCCTGCGTCTGAGGAGCCATGGGGCGTTGTTTGACAAAGAAATTCACATACAGCTCTGGAATCTGTGCCACCAGATTCAGGAGAGTTGCCAAGGCAAACACCCCGATACAGATCCCCATGCGATCTTTGAACAGTTCCCAACCTTCCGACAGCAGTCGATCAATCGGTGGCAACGGGATCGGGAGCAGATCATCATCATCACCGTCATCGTCATCGTCGTTCGAGCTGAGTTGTTTTTGAGTCTGGCGCTGGTCCAGCGGTTCTGAGCTCGCATATTGCAGGATTTGGCCACAGGCACGGCAGGCGAAATTGGCCCCGAATTGCTCCAGAGACTCAGGGAGGGGAGCCTGGCATTTCGGGCAGCGGATCGGATTGGTCATGACGACATCTCTGACGGTGGGCATGCGATACTGATACAGGATGTGTAGCGGAAGGGGGAATCTCCCACAATGACTCTGCATTTTCATACAATCTGCCCGGCAGCGCGTCTTCGTCGAATCGGTGCGGCGAATGCCACCGAGCGCTGGTTGTGGGGAGGACGTCTGACTATCCTCACGAGGCTGTTTCGGGATCGAAGTGGACAGGAATCGAAACGGGCGGTTGACGCGGAGCCTTTTTGAACACAGTTCCTTCATTCGCCGACAAATGCATCGCTGGACTCACTGAGTTTGTGGTCCGACAGCGATGGGTGCTGCTGGGCTTGGGGTTGGTGGCGACGGCGATCAGCTACTGGCCTGCCCAGACGCTCAGGCTCGATGAGTCGATCGAGTCATTTTTCGCCCCTCACGATCCGTTGCTCCAGGAGTATCTGTCTAGCAAGCGCCGCTTCGGGGGGGATGAGTTTGTACTGGTGGCCTACACGCCGACACGTCCCGACGGGGAACCGGGTCCGGCCCATGTGACCTCCAGCACCATCCTGAATCAGGACGCCGCATTCGCGACAGAACTCAGTCAGGTTCCGGGAGTGAACACAGCCAGTACGCAATACCTGAAAAAGTTGTACCAACTTCCGGACTGGAGTGTTGACCTAGGCCCCTTTGTTCGCGGCGTTTTTAATCGAGCGATCCTCAAGCAGGCCCGCGGCATACTCGTGGGGGGGGAGAAGGATGAAACTCTGGCGATAATTCTCCGCCTGATCCCAGCGGATCGCTCTCCGGTCCCGCGCCGGGAAACGATCCGAAAAATCCGCGAACTCGCCGCCCAGCATCAGCCTCGGACCTATGTCGCCGGTGAACCTGTCCAGGTGCAAGACATGTTTCTCTATGTCGAACAGGATAGCCGGATTCTGGGAATCACCTCGACCGCCCTGTTGATGCTGATCATCATGTTCATGTTTCGCAGCCTGCGGTGGATGATCCTGCCGCTGCTGGTCGTGCAGCCGGCACTCTTGTGGACCAAGGGGTTGTTAGCGATGACGGGAATGCGGCTGAGTATGGTCAGCTCGATGCTGACCTCGCTGACGACCATCTGCGGTGTCGCAGCAGTGATGCACATTGCCGTCGAGTACCGGGAGGCACGACAGCATCTCACGCGAATTGATGCGTTTCGTTTTGTGTTCCAGAAACTGGCGATTCCCGTTTTTTGGGTGGTCGTCACGACGGCGATTGGGTTTGGGTCATTGATGACCAGTGACATCACCCCCGTGCGCAGTTTCGGACTCATGCTGACCGTGTCATCCCTGCTGGTGCTGGTCGCTTGTTTCGTCTTTCTGCCCGCGGGGATTTTGTTAGGAAAGCGGGATTTCGATCCGCAATCTGGTCTGTCGGAGGAGCGACTCACACGAGGATTGGGGCGATTGTTCGATGTGGTCACGAGTCGGCGCTGGACGACGATGGCCATCCTGTTGGCGATCACAATTGTGGCCTCGCTGGGGATCCAGTTCGTCAAAGTCGAAACTGACTTCAGTCAGAACTTTCGCCAGCACAGCCCGATCATCGAATCGATCGATTACTTTGAGTCCCGCTTTGGCGGGGTTGGCACCTGGGAAGTCAACTTCTCAGCCCCGGCCACTCTCAACGATGAATACCTCGACCGGGTGAAGCAATTGGCGGAACAGTTGCGAGAACTGGGAGTGAATCCTGAGCAGGGCGCGGAGGGCGAACTGACGAAAGTCGTGGCCCTCTCGGATGGCCTGAGCCCCATTCCACCACGGTGGGCCCCGACACTTGAGGATCGCCGTGCGTTCATGCGTCAGGTGCAACCGGAATACGAGCCGACGCTCTACAACTCCACCGAGGGTCGGATGCGAATCGTGCTGCGCGCCCGTGAGCGGCAGCCAGCCGACGTGAAACTGGAGTTGATTCAACGAGTGCAGACACTGGCCCAACAGTCCTTTCCGGATGCGAAGGTGACGGGACTGTACGTGTTGCTGGCCAACTTGATTCAAAGCCTGTTGCGGGACCAGTTGGTCAGTTTTGGACTGTCGCTGGTATTGATCGTAATCAGCGTCTGGATTCCGTTCCGCCGTCTGTCGTGGGCGCTGATCGCGATGGTGCCCAATGTGTTGCCGACGTTGTGGCTCATCGGCGGGATGGGTTGGCTGGGGCTACCGATCAACATTGGAACGGCGATGATCGCCAGCGTGTCTCTGGGATTGACCATCGACGCCAGCATCCACTATTTGGCGGGGTATCAGTTTGCGATCCAAGCGGGAAAGTCCCCACGCGAGGCATTGCGGGGATCATCCACCCAGATCGGTCGAGCCCTCGTGCTCTCCAATGTGGCACTCGTGCTGGGATTCTCGGTACTGTCCTTATCGAACTTTTTACCGCTGGTGTATTTCGGCCTGCTGGTGAGTTTTACAATGCTCACGGGGTTGCTCGGTAATCTGGTACTCCTCCCCTCAATGATGCTCGGTTTGAATGAACTCCAAGCGGACACCAAAGCCGTTTAACGGCGAAGTGAAGTCTTCAAGAAGTGTGCCGGGGCGCTGATGTTCGCTTGGCGATCAATCCCGCGAACCCACCGTCGACGGGATGGCCGGGGACATGCAGCCGCTGTTCGATCAGCTCACAATGCGGAGACTGCGCCAGTACTTCGCGGATAACATGCTCGTTCTCGCGCGGGTCGCAACTGCAAGTCGAGTACACCACCCGCCCTCCTGTGCGTACACGTTCCAGAGCCGATTTTAAGAGTCGGATCTGGATCGGGATCAATTCGCGGAGTTCCCCCGGAACGAACCGCCAGCGGACTTCGGGGCGCTTGCCAAGAACCCCGGTGTTGGAGCAGGGCACATCGACCAGCACGGCGTCGAATGGCCCATCCGGAGTATCTGACCCGTCCATGCGGACCTCGCGTGACTGCACGATCGTGATGCCGAGGCGGTCGCAGTTCTGCTCGATTAGCGGGAGCCGTTCGGCGGTCGCGTCACAAGCGATGATCTGCCCCTCGTTCCGCATTTGCTCCGCCATGTGAGCCGTCTTGCCCCCCGGAGCGGCACACAGATCCAGCACCCGCCAACCGGGCTGAGGTGCGAGTAATGCCGCAGCGGCCATGGCCGACTCGTCTTGAATACTCACGAGTCCCTCCCAGAACCCCGGCAGGTGGTCCACCGGGATCGGATTGGCCAGCAGGATCGACTCCGGCAACCGACCAGGAGTGGCTGCGATTCCGGCTTGTGCGAGGGCTATCATGACCGACTCGCGCGTCGTCTTCCACAGGTTCACCCGCAGACACATCCGCCCCGTCGAGTTGAACCAACTCGCCCGGTCGAGGGCCTCGACCTCACCGAATTGTTGGCACCAGTCGTCGATCATCCACTCGGGATAACTGAACGCAGCTGCCCAGTGAGCGGCCCGAAACCGATGCGGATCGGGGAAGACTGGTTGCCGGAGTTGCAGGCCGTCGAGGAGGAGAGGTTGAGGGTTGAGGGTTGAGGGTTGATCGACGGAGGAGGGCTGATGGCTGATGGCTGATGGCTGATGGCCAAGAAGTGTGCTTTCTGGCTCTCGTCCCTCGTCTCTCGTCTCTCGTCCTTCTGCCGACTCCCGACTTTCCTCCGGCTCGGGGTCTGATGTCGCCTCACGGATCGGCAGCCAGCACGGGTCCGGGTTCGCGACCAGTTCCTCGATTGTTCGCTGGCTCGACCAACCCGCTTGATCGATCGGTAGAATGTCTCGCTGCAACCGCCTGAGTACAGCATTCAGGAATCCGGCCCAACCCGACTGCCCCAGCCGATGCGCCAACTCCACCGTCTCATGAATCGCCGCATGGGCAGGGATCGATTGCAGCCACGCCAACTGGTACGTCCCAATCCGCATTAGCCGCCACAGCCCCTCCTGCACCATCTCACGTGGACGGTCGCACACGGTCAACAAGATGGCGTCGATGGTCGCCAGTCGTCGGGCGATCCCGTATGACATCTCGGTCGCCAACCCCTTGTCCTGCGGCAGGACGCTGCGCTCGTAGAAGAGTTGTTCGAGGGCATCGGAGACGAAGGCCCGGCGGTTCTCGAATGTGCCGAGGGCCTCAAACGTGATGCCGCGCGCATCGGCAAATCGGTCATGGGTCGGGGGCTGTTGCTGAGGCCGAAACGGCGGACGACTGCCTCGTGAAGATCCACCGTCTCCGTGCGAAGGACGCCCTGGCCGTCGGCCTCGTGAATCGAATCGGTTCATCGGGCCGCCTGACACAGAGTTTCGAGATCGGTGAAGTACTCGGGATAGGTCTTCGCCGTACACCCCGGATCGGCGATCACGATCCCCGGCTGTCGCAACCCGAGCAGTGAGAAGCTCATCGCCATGCGGTGATCGTCATAGGTCGACACCGTTCCGCCGTGCAGCGGGCCGGGGTGAATCGTCATCCCATCGTCGTGCTCATCGACGGTCAGCCCCAGCTTTCGCAACTCGGTCACCACGGCTGCGACGCGGTCGGTCTCTTTGAGACGCATGTGAGCGACGTTGCGAATTCGTGTCGGTCCGGTCGCAAATGGAGCGACGCCAGCGAGCGTCTGCGCGGTGTCGCTGATGGCATTCATATCGATGTCGATGCCGCTCAGGGGACCACCGATCACGCGGATCGAGGTCGGGCCGTACTCGATCTGACACCCCATGCGAAATAGCGCGTCGACGAACACGACATCCCCCTGCAAGGCATCGCGGGTCAGTCCCTGCACCGTGATATCCCCGCCAGTCACCGCGGCCAGGGCGAAGAAGTAACTGGCGGCGGAGGCGTCCGGTTCGATGTCGTAGTGGCAGCCTTGATAGGCGCGAGCCTTGATCAGAAAGACATTCGGGCGAGGCTCGCTGACCTCGGCCCCGAACTGCCGCATGTTGGCGATCGTCATATCGACATACGGCCGGGAGACCAACTCCCCGCGCACGCTGAGCGTGACATCGGACTGGGCACACGGAGCTGCCATCAAGAGGGCACTGAGATACTGGCTCGACAGATTCCCATCGATTGTCCAGTGTCCGCCGGGAAGCCCCTTCGCGTCGATCACGACTGGGGGGCAATCGGTGTCAAGTTCACAGGCGATCGACACGCCCGCCTCGCGCAGCGCCGTGACCAGTGGAGCAATCGGCCGCTCCCGCATGCGGGCGTTCCCGTCCAGCCGAAACCGTCCATGACCGATGCAGCACATCGCTGTCAGAAACCGAATACTCGTACCGCTATTCTCCAGAAACAACTCGGCTCCCTGCGAGGCAATCTCACCACCGCACCCCACCAATGAGATCGTTTTGGCCACCAAGTCCTGCTCAATCGGCAGCCCCAGTCGCCGCAAGCTCTCAATCATCACCTGCGTATCGACACTGTCCAGCACCCCGGTCAGCGTCGACGGCCCCTTCGCCAGCGCAGCCAGAACCAAAGCCCGATTCGTCAGGCTCTTCGACCCCGGCGGGCGGATGGTGCCGACGACGGGGCGGCTGACAGGAGTGATTTCCAAAACAGCGGGCATGGATCAACTGTGCCGGAGGATGAAGAAGTCTTCAGATCATAGCGGGTGCCCGCGGGAGGAGCAGCAGCTGACGATGCTGTTGTCTGTTCTGGAACGGTGTCACCACTCGGCAGTTGTTGTCAGATCCGGGCTTGGCTCAGAGCGTGTTAGGGCTGGGGGCCAGTAATCTCGATTTCCAGACGCTTCTCGATCGGCTCCACACTTTCGCCATTCGGAATCAGTAATCGGATAGTGTAATTGCCTGCGGGCAAGGATTTCGGTGCTTTGAATCGAAGACGTTCCGTGGTGCCGGGCAGAATCCACTTCCCAAAGCCTCCGCGAATCTCCTTCGGATGTCCTTCCGCATCACCCAAGACCAGCGACGCCTCCACTGGCAGGTGGC
>JANOKO010000669.1:0-1230 GCA_031419335.1 Planctomycetota bacterium | reverse complement strand
AGCGGGTTTTTCGACGCGGCGATTGACGGTGTAGAAACTGCGCGTGCCGGCGTCGTAGTAGCAGAGGCCGCGGAGAAAACGTTTCTCGGCGGAGATCAGGACCTCTTGGCCGACGGGACCGTTGAGTGCGGCCCAGCGGTGGGCGTCGTCGCGAAACAGGTAGGGCAGGCCGAAGACGCGGAACTCGGGGTTGGCCCACCAGCGGACACCGGCCTGGCTGTGGAAGTGGCCGATGACGGTGGAGCGGAAGTTGTCTTTGGCTTGTTGGTATGCGGCGTCTTGTCCGGCTCGACCGCTGTCGCCGTGGGAGTAGATCACGCCGTCGATGATCAGCTTTGAGAACCGGGGATGGATCGACCACCCGACGTTCCACATGTCGGCGTAGTCCTTGAGCAATTCGGGCGGGAGCCCAGCTGTGACCGCTTGCCGCTCAGTGAGCGCATCGTGATTGCCGATCAACCAGTCGGCCTTAGGGAATGCCTTGGTGAGAGTGGCGACCTGTCGCCGGGCTTTCGCATACTCCAGTGAGGCGTTCCGTAATGACGGACACTTCTCGTGGTACGAGATCGAGGCCCAGTCCACGAGGTCGCCGATGTGGACCACCCGGTTGATTGAGTAGCTGTCAGCCACGCGCTTGAGGAAGTCGACATAGCCGGTCCGCATGCCGGGGCAATGTGTATCAGACACGATCAGGACGCGAGACACGGATTAGCCTTTCTGTTCCTGATGCCGTAAGACGATCTCGCGCCAGTGCGGACGCCCGGCGTACCAGCGGTCTTCGTCGATGCCGTAAATCTTGCGAACCGCCTCGGAGAGCAGTGCCTTCTGCTCATCCGTGGTCGCAAGGTCGTACTCGACCCCGGAACGCGATCCGCACTCGTGAGCGTCATCGCCAAACCGGAGGGACGCTCCGCAGAGCGAACATTCTTGAACACCCATGGTCCAGCGATTGGGCATCGCACTATCGCTTCAAGGAAGGGATGCCCGGCGGGTGCGTTACAGCACTTTCCCCAGCAGGCTCAGGTTCATCGCACCGATCGCTTCGCAGGCGATCACGTGTTCGTAGATCAACACATGCTCGTCGTTCTTGGGGACTTCCAAGTCCGCCTGTTCCAGCGACTCGGTGAGCGACCGGCCACCCTTCAGCACGCGGTCCGCCACCTGCAGCCGCCGCTGCAGGCTGACGAACGGAACGGCTGCCACGGCCGCCGTGTGGGCCTGGGCGAGCGG
>JANOKO010000668.1:0-1994 GCA_031419335.1 Planctomycetota bacterium | reverse complement strand
CACCCTCCGAAAGCCATGTCGATCGCGGGGGAGAGGGGGCAAGAGGGGGACCGACAATGAGCGATTGCACCCTGGAGGACTCGCAGGAGAATCACCGGTTGTCAATTCTCGTTGAGATGCTGCATGACATCCAAACACGGTTACGGTGTCGGGTGTTGAGAGTAGCGGAACGCTTTGAGGCCCACGACACCGCTCGACAGGCCCATGCCAGTTATGGAGGTGTTACTTCCCGAGAACACGCGCACCAGACGCCCCCTGCGTTCCTCTGCCAATCGTGAAGGATAAACTTTGCGATCCCGATGGTTCGGAACCCGCAGTTGACACTTTTGCCGCCCACGCCCTGAATCACGACTCCCCGTTCATGTTCATCAATCTTCGATCTCCGGTGATGTTGGAACTGCTGCGCGAAGTGGAGCGATACGCTCCCAGCGCGGCGAGCGTGCTCATTACCGGAGAGAGTGGGGTCGGGAAGGAATCGGTCGCCCGCTGGCTGCACGATTCGAGCGCGCGGACCAAGCTCCCCTACGTCCGCGTCAACTGTGCCGCGTTGACGGAGACGTTGATCGAAAGCGAACTGTTTGGTCACGAGTCTGGGGCCTTCACCGGAGCCCACCACACTCGCGTGGGACGATTCGAACTCGCCGGACAGGGAACCTTGTTTCTGGATGAGGTCGGCGAACTCTCGTTGCGCTGCCAGGCCAAGCTGTTGCGGACGCTGGAGGAACGGGAATACGAACGGGTCGGCGGCAATGCGACCTTGCGATTTCAAGCCCGAGTCGTGGCGGCCACCAATCGAGATTTGGAAGAGTCGATGCGACTCAAGGAGTTCCGGCTGGATCTCTATCACCGACTGGGCGTCTTCCTGATTCATGTGCCCGCGTTACGAGACCGTCCCGATGACATCCCCGGCATCGCCCTGACCACTCTGCAATGGCTGCGTGATGAGTCCGAAACCCAGGTCGAAACGATCGCTCCCGAGGCCATGGAATGGCTTCAGGAACAACCGTGGCCCGGCAACATTCGCCAGCTCCGCAATCTCCTCCATGCGGCCGCAGTCCTGGCGACTGGTCCCCGGATCGAAGCCGAGACGTTACGCCGGCAGATCGAGCGAGTCGCTGTGGGCCTTGATGCTTCGTCCGATGCCCCGTCCGATGCGACATCCAAAACACTCGAAGAGATTGAACATGACGCCATTCTGGATCGTCTCAAAGTCTTCAATGGAAACAAGACCCTGACAGCGCGCGATCTCGGCGTGACTCCCCGCACCATTCGCAACAAGCTCCAAACCGACCGCGCGAACAAGTCGGCTTGACCCGATCCCGGCCAGCGCGGGAGGGCGAAGCTCCTGCTGAGCCGCGAGCCAGAGGACGCGTCCACGCGCAGTCGCGGCTCGGCAGGAGCCTCGCCCTCCCGAGGGAGGCGGCTTCCCCATTCCATGCCTTGACGGGGAACTAGCTCGCCGCGACGGCGAACTCCTGACTGGACGAACCGAGGGTTCCCAGAGGAGTCGGCACCGGTCGACGACGAGGAGCTTCGCTGATTTTCATAACGAGGAGCGAGATGTCATCCCGCATCGGGCCGTCGCCCTGATGCATGGCGCGAATCCCTTCGACACTATGAGCAATCTCAATCGCCCGGAGGTCTCGTGAACGTTCAATCTGGGCCACCACGGCTGGCGTTCCCAAGAGATGGCCGGAGCTGCACATGGTTTCACAGATTCCATCAGAGAACAGGGCGATGATTTCGTCGAAACCGATCACTCCCAGCACATTCAATTCATAGTTCTCATCCGGAATGAACCCCAAGGGTAACGAAACACTCGGCAATGAAATAGTTGATTCTCCTCGGCGAAAGTGGAACCCGTTGTGACCAGCGCTCGAGTAAACCGCCTCGCGATTCAGCAGGTCGATTTGCACGACGGCCGCGCAAATGAATCCGGACTCCAAGCGGTTCGCGAGGACTCGATTGGCGTGGGCCAACAACTGATGTGGTGG
>JANOKO010000667.1:0-1023 GCA_031419335.1 Planctomycetota bacterium | reverse complement strand
ATCGGTCGAGCAGTTGCGTCCGGTTCACGCCGTCTCCCTGCACCAGCAGCGTCATGTTCTGCTGCACGAACCAGCGGGTCAGGCGGTCGGCACACTGCTTGAGCGACCGGTAACTGGTGAACAGCACAAACGCCCGGCCCTGCGTTTCAAGGACATGCTTTTGAATGCGCGGGATCAGGGCTTCGTCGTACTGGGCCGACTCGGTCGAGGGATCGGGCATCTTGTCCGCGAGGACCAGCCGCACCTGCTCGCGGAAGTTGAACGGGCTGCCCACCTTCAGTTCGTTGGACTGCGTGAGACCCAGCCGCGTCCGCAAGTAGCCAAAATCGTCTTGCCCGACTGACAGCGTGGCACTCGTGAGAATGACCGTCGGTACCTTGGCGAATAATTCGTCCCGCAGCACCGGGCCGACATCGATCGGCGAACTCATCAGCTTCAGACCGCGATCGCGCCCGGTCGTTTCGATCCAATACACCGCGTCTTCGAGTTCCTGCTTGAGCCAGGTCCGGAGCGTCACCGCCAGCCCGTGGAGCCGCTCCCCAGCGGCCCGCAGCTCGACTTTCTGCTCTTCGGAGGTCAGCGTCTCCGCATAGTTGCGGATGATCCGGGACAGCTCGTTCAGCTCAGGCGAGATCGTATCCTCGATCGGCAACGGGGTGCGGACGCGGCCATTCGCGTTTGCGTGCTCCTCCCGCCAAAACCGAACAGAATCGAAGAAGTCGCCCGTCACATACCGCAGTCGCTGCACCAGCTTCTGGGCGTCCTGCAACTGGTGATGGAGCAGCAGGCCCTTTTGCGATTTGTCGTTGTAGAGCTTGTTGTAGTTGTAGATCAGTTGAGCGTGGGAGAGCGAGACCCCCAGGTGTGAACTGGCCACCTCTTCGATGGTATGAGCCTCGTCGAAGATCGCCACATCGTAGTCGGGCAGGACGCTGGCCCCTTCGCGCCGCAGCGCCAGGTCCGAGAAGAACATGGCGTGGTTCACGACCAGGAGGTCAGCATTCAAGACCCGCCGCCGCGCAC
>JANOKO010000666.1:0-1455 GCA_031419335.1 Planctomycetota bacterium | reverse complement strand
ATACATCGCCCCCGTGCCCACCTCCCATGCCGCTGGCACACCGGTAGCCCAAAGCGGCCAACCGGTGCTACCCTGCTCAAGCGTGTCCCTCCCCTCTCATCCAATCTGTGAAAATCTGTGCAATCTGTGGATGACCTCCTCGGACCCTGGGATGCGTGAGATCGGAGAAGAGATCGATCCACAGATTACGCAGATTTTCACAGATTGGGGGAGGAGAAGAATGATGGGATCGCCGAAGGAAGAGTCTCAAGCCTCGGGTGGTATGGGAGGCGGGGTGGCCCAGACATCGCTTTGGATGTCTGGGTTGCAGAGCAACAAGAGGCTTGACGGGCAGCGGGGTGATTCGGAGAATCTTCCGCATGAGCAAGCTCCGCCGAGTCGATGACGCCCTCTATGTTCACTTCATCACGTTCTCGTGCTACCACCGTCGCCGGTTGCTCGATCACGATCAGCCCAAGCGAATCTTGCTTGGAATCCTGACCGAAGAACTGGTCAAGTATGAAGCCCGCTGTATCGGATTCGTCATCATGCCGGACCATGTTCACGCCCTGATCTGGTTTCCGAAGACCGGGCAATTGAGCCGGTTCATGCAGCAATGGAAGGGGCGGAGTTCGAAGGGGATCAAGGAGTTTTTGTTTCGCACGATGCCGGAGTATGCGTCGAAGTTCCCCCAGTCTGATCCGATCTGGCAAGTCAGGTTCTATTCGTTCGAGATTTATACCACAGCCAAGGTCGAGGAGAAGCTGAATTACATGCACCTGAAACCCGTGCGGGCGGGGGTGGTGGAGACGCCGACGGAGTGGCGTTGGGGTTCGGCGAGATGGTGTATTGAGGGCCGAACGGTGGGGGTTCCGATTCAATGGGTGGATTGATGCGATGAGACGAGCCAGTGCCTCTTGTTCCTTCGTCACCCAGACATCCAAAGCGATGTCTGGGCCACCCTGCGAAAGCACAGCGAAAGGTTCACTGTGGTAAGGCTGGCCTTCCAGAGGAAGAGAAATAAGAACATGAAATCGCGAACAGACATTCACGCTTGGCGTCGGCTTGGTGTATCCCGCCGTGTTGATATCGCTTCTGCCATTCTACTTGTGTTTAGTGGTTGCTCAGGCAATAATGCCGAAAATAGCATCAGTTCTAAGGAAACGGAAGTTCAAAGATCGCAAAGTGCCGACTCAGACAACAAGATGCTTGGCAAAGCACTTAAGTTCGTTGCGGATAGAAATGGGAAATCAGTTGAGTCATACATGGGAACGTTGTCTCGGCAAGATGATGGTCGGTCATTCGTTCTGGTTGAGTTACGGCAACGTATGTTTGGTGCACACTGCATAGTGGTGTTCGACGTTAATGAGGATGTAGTAGATGTCATGGAGGGGATGTAGCCGCTGGGTTGCGCGGGGTGGCGGGGTGGCCCAGACATCGCTTTGGATCGCGAGGTGTGAAAACTCTGCACACGAT
>JANOKO010000665.1:0-4752 GCA_031419335.1 Planctomycetota bacterium | reverse complement strand
TGAGCCGGGTGGCGTCAGCCCCCGGACTCGTGGACTCGCGGCGGAAGGGTCCGGTGGCTGACGCCATCCGGCTCACCATTTTCCACCACAATTTCACCACTCATCAGAGGATCACGCGGGGTGGCACAGGTTGCCGCTTTGGGCTACCTGTGTGCCAGCGGCACGAGAGGTTCTCTCGGATGAGATGTTCGACTCAAGGACCTCTTCCGGCTGCCGCCGCCTCGCCGGGTTCCACTGACGGAGAGGCCCCCCGTACCCGGAAGGGGATTGTTTTTGGGGGGCACTGGCAGCCGCTTTGGGCCGCAAGCTGGCGAGCGTGGCCGGAGCTTGGAACCGTGATTCACCACCTGTGGGCGACTCATCACGGGAACCCGGCGTCTGAGTCGCCGAGCGACAAATGGGCTGCACCGGTCTGAGCTGCGAAACGGTAGCAGAAGGATTGGCCATCGGTCGCCTGGATTCAATGACGTTCTCGATGCAGATCAACGCGGGCTGTCGCCTCATCGTGGCTGGAGATCGTACGGGATACGGGTCCGTGGGCTGCGCCCACGGCTAGATGCTGTGGCCGCTTTCGCGACGAAGAGGGTCGGGCGGGAGTGCCCGTCCTACGAGCCTTTCTTTTATCCCCGCCACTTGTCTGGCCGTATCATCGGGCAGCACACGGGCGTAGAACTCGGGAAGCACTGCTCGCAGCGCCGGGGTACGTGGGATAGGATGAACCGAGGTTGTGATTCGTGGACACTTCTCCGCCCACCCGACGCTCGGCCTCGATCCGTGACGATTGACCGTCGAGGACAATCGGAGCGGTCGATTCGCGATACAGTTGACCGGGATTGCGATCCGCTCAGTGACAGCCATCGATCCCTGTGGAGCGTTAGAACGTGGCAGGGAGCCGATCCCCTGGGGAGTGAATGAGAATGTCGATCGTCGCCAAACGCTATGACACCGGGTTGCCGGTCCGCCTAGAACTCGCCGGTGATCGCATTGCCAGCGTGACCCCAGCCTATGGTGTCTCGCGCGTGGACGACCTCCCTTTCGTCGCCCCCGGCTTCTTGGATCTGCAAATCAACGGGTATGGCGGCGTCTGGTTCAGCGACCCGCATCTCACCGAGGACTCCGTGCTCCAGGTGCTGCACCAATATCTCTCCCACGGCGTAACACGGCTCTGCCCGACTCTCATCACCAATTCACGGGAGGCCCTATGTGCGGGACTCACGGCCATTCGCCGAGCGTGCGAACGCGAGGCGTGGGCCGACCGCATGGTGCTGGGGTGTCACGTCGAAGGCCCGTTCATCTCCGCCGAGGACGGACCGCGCGGAGCCCATCCTCGTGAGCATGTCCGCCCTTGTGACTGGAGCGAATTCGAAGCCTGGCAGGCGGCGTCCGGCGGACGGGTGTGCCTCATGACTCTCGCTGCAGAAGCGGTCGGAGCCGAGGAGTTCATCCACCGCGCCACGCTCAACGGCCTCACCATCGCCCTCGGACACTCTGCGGCCCACTCCGCTCATATCTCAGCAGCGGTCCGCGCGGGAGCGAGACTGAGTACGCATCTGGGAAACGGGGTGAGTCTCCAACTCCCCCGGCACCCCAACCTCCTATGGGATCAACTGGGAGAGAGCCGACTAGCAGCCAGTCTCATCACCGATGGCCACCACATCCCGGCCAGTTTCGTGCGGACGGTGATCCGAGCCAAGGGGCTGCGGGAGTGCGTGATTACCTGTGATGCCTCGGGCTTGGCCGGGTGCCCGCCGGGGACATACGAGACACATGGCCAACGGTTTGAAGTCCTGGCCAACGGCAAGATCGTGGTCGCGGGACAGCGAACACTCCTCGCGGGTTCCGCTCAAACCACGGAACATTGCGTGGCTCTGTGCATGCAGTTGGCAGGTGTGAGTCTGGGAGCCGCGTGCGACATGGCCGGTGACAACCCGGCTCGCATCTTGAGGCGCGAACGGATTGGTTTAGCAGCGGGCAACCGTGCCGACTTGGTGATCTTCCGACACCACGGAGGAGAATGGCCGCGCCTGGAGATTGAGCGGACAATCCTCGCAGGGAGTGCTGAGTTCTCAGTTGAGACGAGCAGCACAGGACACTGACCTGCTGAGTCAACCCTGCCCACTCGCCCGATCGAGTCAGGAAACTGGGGCTGACGCCTGGTTCGAAATCTGTTACGAATCGCAGGGGTTCCAAGGTCGAATGGCATCTGTGTCGATGCCGGGCCGAGGACTGTCAGTCACACAAGAGCATGGCCCTCATGGGTGTCCCGGTTTCGCAGATGTGGACGGTCGCCAAGTACGTACTGGGCCAGAGGCTGCGCGGGGTCAAGCGTTACCCGCTGGTACTGATGCTGGAGCCGCTGTTTCGCTGCAACCTCGCCTGCGCAGGCTGTGGGAAGATTCAGTATCCGGGGGAGATCCTCAAGCGGAACCTGACCCCCGAACAGTGCTTTGCAGCTGTCGACGAATGCGGAGCCCCGATCGTCTCGATCCCCGGAGGTGAGCCACTGTTGCACCCGCAGATGGACGAGATCGTGCGCGGGCTCGTTGCTCGCAAAAAGTACGTTTACCTCTGCACGAACGCGATCCTGCTCGAGAAGCACCTTTCTCAATACGAACCGACAAAATACCTGACATTCTCAGTCCACCTCGATGGACCGCGCCACGAACACGACGAGGCCGTGTGCCGAGAAGGGATCTACGACATCGCCATCTCGGCGATCAAAGCCGCCGTCGCCAAGGGTTTCCGTGTCACCACCAACACGACGTTATTCAACACTGCTGACCCCGAGAGGCTGCGGGAGATGTTTGACACGCTGACCGAAATTGGCGTCGAAGGGATGATGATCTCCCCCGGATACCAGTACGAAAAAGCTCCCGATCAGGAGCACTTTCTCATCCGCGAGCAGACAGAATCGCTCTTCCGTCGCCTGCTACACAACGCCAAACGCAGCTGGGTGTTCAACCAGTCGCCAGTGTTTCTGGAGTTCCTGCGAGGGAACTACGAGCTGGAATGCACGCCGTGGGGCAACCCGACATTTAATATTTTCGGGTGGCAAAAGCCGTGCTACTTGATCCAGGAGGGGTACGTCTCCAGCTTCCAAGAGTTGATGTCCGACACGCTCTGGGAAAATTACGGTCGCCAGAGCGGCAACAGCAAGTGCAAGAACTGCATGGTCCACTGCGGGCACGAGCCGACGGCAGTGCATGAGACGTTCAATTCATGGCGGGGCATTTGGGCTGCGGCCAGGACGACGTTGTTCGGATTGAAGGCCTTGCCGGAATTACCAGCACCGGCGGTGCCAGTCTCAGTACGACTGCACACCGAACCGGAGTGGGTTCCCCTGACAGGACTGGAACTGGTTGGTCGCCGGGCGCAAGAGCCTTCGATTCAGAGCGGTCTCAAACACGGTACTTCGCGTTGATTCAAACGATTGGCCAATACAGCGACCCGAGTGACAAGCTTTCGGCATCCCAAGCTCAACCATTGGCCATCGGGATGAAGATCTCACGGACCACGAACAACAGGCTCAGGATTTCTCGATGCTCGGTATGTTGGCCACACGCCCACATCAACCCAACTCCCAATCGGGCAGCTTCCTCGCGATGCCCCATTGCATCAGTCCACCGGCAGCCAGCACGCAGATTGCCAGCAAGATCGCAATCGGCGGATCGGCTTGCTCCCCGAACGTCAGCACTGGAGCGCAGACCGTCAGTCCCGTAATCACTGCCGAGGAAACCACGGCCAAGGTCGCATGCAGCCAGAGCCGTTTCCCAATCACGATCAGCGTGATCCACGCATGGTTGAACGCGAAGAAGCCGATCGCGGCGGCCAGAGCTGTGGCTGAGGTGAAGGGGGTGAGTACCCATTTGTTCCCCATGGACAGCGAAAACAGCCCCCACCCCAGACCAAACAGCATGCCCCATTTCAGATCGTGAAAGATCGCCAGGCGGAGAGCGTTCCAGAATCTCGGTCGGCTAATCGGACGTAGGAAATCGGCGGCGATACTCCCTCGGCGACCGACCCACAGCATCGCAGTCATCATCAGAATCATCATCATCGCCTGCAACATGCCCGGGACCAGGAACCCGCTATGCGGCGCAATTGTATTCCGCATTCCCGGCATCGAGTTCAAGACAACGAAGAAGACCACCATCATGAAGATGCCGATCAGCATCCCCGGATTGGACGGCGATGCTCTTCGCAGCATGTCGACCCAGTTCGTGCGATCCATCTTCGCGATCCGCCGATCGATCGCGTTCTCCATCCGCTTCAGTTGCCAGTTCGCCATCGACCAGCCGGGAGCGGGCTTGAACGGCTGGTTGTGCAGTTCCTGCATACTGAGATTCAGACCCGGAATCCCCGGCATCCCACTCTCCGCCAAAATCCGGTGCAGCCGCTCCGTCCGCACGATCTTCCAAGCGGCTGCGGCCAGGAACCAAACCAACAGCAGGGAGGCCAGTACCGGGTTATCCCCAAGCAGAAACGCATCCATCGTCGATGGTGAGGCTCCACTGACGCCCAGCAACGTAAACAGTGTGAGAACATCGACCGTCGACACGATCGATGTGATGCGACGCCACTCGGGTGTCAGATCGTGCCCCGGCAGTATGGTCGCGACCAGCATCGCGGCCATACACCCGACCGCCAGTGCGACCGGGAAGAAGACCCCCATGTACGTCGCTCCCGATATAAAAACCACCATCGCGAAGAGCGACGCGGCCAGCGGCCAGAACAGATGTGGCCGCCGATGCC
>JANOKO010000664.1:0-1113 GCA_031419335.1 Planctomycetota bacterium | reverse complement strand
CCCGAGGATCGCTATCGCCTGTTCCTCTACTTCGATCCCGCTACGGCTACTTATCGCTCATTCCGCGACTGCGCGACGGTCCGCTTCGAGTACGACCTCTCCCGCAAACAGCTCTTCACCTACACGCTCGTCATTCATGCCAGTCGGCCCTCGATCGAGACCTCACCTCCGTGAGTTCTCTCGCTTCACCCCATTGATCTGTGACACCATCCTCCTGCTGACCGGCCCTCCCGATGTCTACTCGCCGCATTCTGCATCATGGTCCAACCCCCGGAGGCACGCCGGTTCTGCTCTCCGATCGGGCCATCGGCGGCTGCTGGTTTGAACTCCATCGTCAAGGCGGCTGCGGGGCCGGGGAGCTGGTCCTGCAACGCGAGTTCCAGGAACGTAGCGCGATCGAGATTGGCGACTGGATCAGCTGTGAAGGAACGGTCGGACAGCGGTGGTATTTGGGCCGTGTCGAAGAGTGCCGCTTCCAGTACCCCGGTCGTGTCCGGCTGCGACTGGCCGGGATGTCGATCGAGCTGAATGAGGTCTTTCCCGGCGGCTTCGATGCATCACCCCCCGAACGACAGCCGCAGCGCTATGGGGCCACTGACCTGTTCTCCAATGACCCGGATCGCAGTTGGGAGGCCGCTCATGCGGTCTCCACGATTGACGGCTTCGTCAAACTGCTGATACAGCAACACGTGGTGAACCAGACTCACATCACCTACCTCCCCGAACTGGTTGAGTCTCCGCATCGACCGATACAGTCGCTGTCCGCCAAGTTTCGTGGTGAAGAGTCTCTTCGTTCTGTCCTGAAAGATCTCGCCCTCCGCGCTCAGGCCAGTTGGGGCGTGGATGCCTTCGGGAGGTTCTTCTTTCTCCGTCGTCGCCTCTCGGTGCAGTCGACGTTTCGCTTGGGACGGGACTTGGTCTCGCTGGAAGAGACTCGGGATCGCGAACTCATTTTCAATCGATTACACGCCTTCAGGACGCTATGTTGGCAGATTAAATATTGATGCAGGAGGTACGGATTTCTGCCCGCAGAATGATGTGAGGAGGGTACGCAGAACATACCCCCGCACCGGCGCCAAAAGCTGATTGGTCAGTCCAAGTCCATCGCTTTAA
>JANOKO010000663.1:0-2748 GCA_031419335.1 Planctomycetota bacterium | reverse complement strand
CTTGTTCTGTGCGAATCATGAGTCGGGCACAATCTGGATGATCCCCTTGGGGATTCCGGCTCGGCTGAGTCGGAAGGCCGCCGGGAATTCGAGTTCATGGCCGTGTGGCGTGTTGATTCTACTCAAAGTCGAACAGTGTTCGCCCTGGTCTGGCCTTGTTGTTTTCTGGTGATTTCGTGTCGGGTGCCATTTCTTCGAGTGTTGGCACTCCAGAACAAAGTAGTCTTGTTCGTCTAGCGATTGCCTGAACACCACTGTCATCAGAATAGATCTTCTCTACTTTGTGTGCCAGGGCCGTGGCGACGATTCTCACATCTGCCTTGATTGATACTCTGGTAGCCAGAGGGTTGATGTCCTTTATCTTTTTGACGAAATTCGAATGAAGCCTGATCTCGGCGGACTTCATCCAGCACGCCGCGTTGTAGTCGAGGATGATGAATCGTTCCTGCAGAATTGCCAGCTCAGTGGAAATCTGATCCGGGTTTCCATAGACCAGATACTCTTCGACGCAATCAGCGGTGAGTACGACGCGTTCTTGGCGCTCCTGAAGCCACTCAAACAGTCGGCGGCACACTGGAATACGAGACTCTTGCCCAGGTGTAGATACACCTCGAACGCCCCAGATCAGAATGTTTGTGTCAACTGTGATTGTTGACATGTGCCTAGTCGCGCCTCAACTCCTCGACATACTTATCTGCGTCCACATTGTTCCAGCGAGTGCCAGCCGCGTCGGACAACACTTTGAGGGAATCGTTTACGGTATACTGCTCCCCAGACTCACTTCGGTCACGGAATGGTGATAGCGTGTCTGCACGAAAATCTTGAAGTTCGAGAGTTGTTGCGTTCCAGATGCCCTCTCCTTCAAGCCCAATCGTCTGATACAGCCGCTTGCCAAGTTGTAAGGCCAGCTCTTTGGTCTTCAGGGTGACAGACTTGCTTACTCCGTTGAGCATTTTGAGGGTTGCGGACTTCTTCCGTTCTCCTCCCACTCTTTGGCAAACACCATAGACTGTTGTTCGTCCGCGAACTGTCATCTGCTCTGGAAACAACTCGTTAGAACACGTGATTGACGCGCGGCCAATTCCGCTACCGTTGCCAGTGAACTCACAGCTATCCCAGCCATTGTCAAACACGGTCTTCCAGATGAGCCGCAAGTGGCGATGGGCTGCCAGTGGGACATTCGAGAAGTCAGCACTATTCAGTGCATTTGTGATCCTAATTCCGGCATCCAACATAGGCCGATCAGCCTCGAAGAGCAGTGCGTCGCTTCCTTCTTCAATTCCAATCAAAAACAACCCGGTATCACAATTCGGTCCGGCTGTTTCCGCCAGCGCGCCTCGAAGTCCAGCGAGTACAGCAAGCAAATCGCCAACGTCGACTGTTTCCGGTGAAACGTCGTCCCCCTTGATTCTCAACTCAAACTGTCTTTCGCCCACAGCGAACCATGGCCTCCAAATTGTGTCATTCGTCAGCAGTCTCGGAATTCCTTGTCACTCGGTGAGCCGCTTTCAGAATCATATCTCTCGCCCAATCCGACGCCGATCTTCCGAGAGCCCCTGAAGCCAGTTTTATCGCTTCATGCTCTTCATCGGTCATTCTTATCCGAAAGGTTCTCTCCTTTCGAGAAGAATCGGACAACGGCGGTCTCCCTGTTCGTGCCATGATGATATTGTGGCCACAATAAGTCACAAGTCAATGCTCGGCAATGCACCTGTCGTGGCTACAACATAGAGAGTACTGTGACTGACGCCACAAGGATGAAGAATCCCAGTGAGATTGGCGACTCGCCGGGTGTTACAATCGCTCGCTTCTCGCCTCCAACAATCGTGGGAGTCCAGCCTTCAGCCTGTCTTCTGCGGGCGGGAACAGGCTCGAATCGAACCTCCAGCGCCCTCACGCAGGGCCATCGCCTTTTTCAAAGTCGGGTGGGACAAGCCTGCCCTGAGGCGCTGGCCCACCATGTACGCGCGTGACCCCGGAGTGGTGGGCCTGCGCGGCGAAGCGCCGCTGGTCCCACCCTACGTCCT
The DNA here is from genome assembly GCA_031419335.1 of Planctomycetota bacterium. Taxonomy (GTDB): domain Bacteria; phylum Planctomycetota; class Planctomycetia; order Planctomycetales; family Planctomycetaceae; genus TH-plancto1. Next base: position 721 of record JANOKO010000663.1, on the reverse strand, counting down.
CTCCAGCTTGTAAGTAAAAAGCGATGGCCCTCCGCTCCCACGGGAGTGAACTCGCCACTCGTCCGGCGAATCGGGTAGAATGCGTGCGGAGTGTGGGCCACTCACTCAGGAATCTGTGTCATGTTCAGCGCCGAGTTTGAAGCTGAAGTCAAAAACGGGTGCATCGAGTTGCCCGAGTCGCTGCGTGATTGGTTTCATAATCGAATTCGCGTGCGAGTCACTCGCGACGAAGGACCATCGCCACCACCACCGCAGCCATTCGTCTTTGGTCTCCACCAGGGCCAGGTCTGGATGAGCGACGATTTCGATGCGCCACTCCCGGATGCGTTCTGGCTCGGAGAGGGTGTCCATGAAGCTGCTCCTTGATACGCATACGTTTCTATGGGCGGATTGCGATCCGTCAAAGCTTTCAGTCACAGCGAGAGAGGAGTGCCCCGTCAATGTTCGATGTGGGGGTTCGCCTCAGACGTGAGGGCGAGGCTCCTGCCGAGCCGCTGACGCGAGTCGACGTGCCCCCTGGCTCGCGGCTCAGCCGGAGCTTCGCCCTCCCCTTCGGGAATGTCGCCTTCCCTCATCGAAGGCCGAGGCCCATTCTTCGCCGCGAGAGCGGTGGCAGCATGTCGCCATGGGTGCCAACCCATGGAAAGATGCACACGATTGATCCAGCCGCGAAAGCGGTGACAGACACTCAGCGCGTTATCTAGAGAACTCCCAATATGGC